>JBEKZR010000483.1:0-2502 GCA_049509715.1 Occallatibacter sp.
GCAAGGATCGCCGGCAAACCCGCGCTGGCGAGCGCCGCGAGAATCTTCCATGAGTCCGGCAGTAAGTTTACCGGGATCGCGCTGTTGTTCAAGGATGCCGCGAAGATGAAAGGCATCGAGGAAAAGGTGCGTTCCGCCTCTCAACTCTTTGGCGAAATCGCCGCCCTGGAAGAGAAGGCGTGCCAGCTTCTCGAGCACAGCATTTGAGCGGCGGCAGTTACTCCCTCCGAAACCGGTTCGCCTTCTCAAACTCATCCCGCAGCTCCGGCGTGCGCAGGTTTTCGCGCAACCTCAACCGATTGCTTGTTGAACCGTGGCATCGCAAACCGCTGCCAGGCGCCCGATGCCCTCCCGAATCGATTCCGGCGAGGCATTGGAGAAGTTCAGGCGCATGAATCGCTGGCCGCTGGCATCGGGGAAAAAATCCTGCCCCGGCACAAAGATCACTTTGCGCAAAAGCGCTTCACGCAGCAGTTCGTTTGTGTCTACGCCCTCGGGACAGGTTACCCAGAGGAACATTCCTCCCTCCGGATGCGTCCACCTGAATCCCGGAGGCATGGTTTCCCGCAGTGTCGCATCCATGATCGAGTAGCGTTCCCCGTATGCTTGCCGAATGCGCTCGATGTGGGCGTCGCTATCGAAGTCCGTGAGGTAGCGATGAACGATGCGCTGGTCCAGGCTCGACGTATGCAGATCGGCCGCCTGCTTGACAATCGTTAGCTTGCGGCGAATCTCCTCGTTAGCAACCACCCAGCCGATTCTGAGCCCAGGCGCGATGGTCTTGGAAACAGTGCTGAGATAGATCACAATCCCTTCGGTATCCAACGACTTGATCGAAGGAATAGTCTTCCCCGCATAACGCAGGCATCCATAGGGATCGTCCTCGAGAACAATCAATCCATAGCGAGCCGCGATCGAATAAAGAGTCTTGCGGCGCTCCGCGGCGAGCGTCCTGCCTGTAGGATTCTGGAAATTCGGAATCGTATAGAGGAACCGGGGCCTTTCGCGCTCGATCAATGCAGGCAACTCCTCCGGGATCAGACCGTGGTCATCGGTAGGGACCGTGGCAAAGCGGACCTCGAATGTCTGAAACGCCTGAATGGCGGCCATGTAGGTCGGGCTTTCGGTCAGGACGCAGTCTCCCGCATCCAGAAAGACCTTCCCGGCCAGATCGAGCGGCTGCTGGGAGCCGGTCGTGATGAGAATATCTTCGGCACAACAATCGATCCCGCGCCTGCGGGATTCCGCGGCCAAGCTCTCCCGCAGCGGCGCGAAGCCCTCGCTGGCGCTGTATTGAAGCGCGGACGCGCCGGTCTCATGAAGGACACGCTCCGCTGCGCAGAGTACATCGTCCACGGGAAAAAGTTCCGGCGCGGGAAGGCCTCCGGCGAACGAGATGATCTCCGGCTGTTCGGTGACCTTGAGAATTTCGCGGATCGTCGAGGCGCTTATGCCGCTCATTCTGCGCGCGAACCTGGTATTCATATCTTCTCCTTGCATCCGGAAAGCTGAATTCCGGATTCCTTACTCCCTCCGAAACCGGTTCGCCTTCTCAAATTCATCCCGCAGCTCCGGCGTGCGCAGGTTCTCGCGCAGGTGGGCCAGCCTTTGCTCCAGCGCGAGCAGCGCCGCCTGCACGGCCTCGGTATTGGTATAAGCGATGTCGCGCCACATGGAGTACGGGCTTGCTCCCAGCCGGGTCATCTCGCGCAGGGCGCGTCCGCCCACGTCCTTCAACTCCGGCGCGTCGCCCACTTCTTCCTCCAGCAGCGCGCTCAGGGCCGTCGCCACGAACTGCGGCAGGTGGCTCACCCACGCCACCAGCTCGTCGTGGCGCGCGGGATCGAGATCAATGATCTTTGAGCCTATGGCGCCAACCCACTCCCGCCAGCCTTTGACCAACTCAGCCGAATGCGGGGAACGCTGCGCCGCCGGATCGTCGGTAAACAGCCACACCGTCCCGCGAAACAACTCCGCATCGGCCAATGCCGCGCCGCCCCGCTCCTTGCCCGCCATGGGGTGGCCGGGAAGGAACGCCGCGCGCTCCGGAGTGTTGAAGAGCCGGCCGGCAGCCTCTGATATCTGCCGCTTGGTGCTGCCCACGTCGGTGACCAGGTGCTCGGAGCCGAGCACGGGGGCCAACTTTTCCATGAAATCGAGAGTCGCGTAGATGGGCATGGCCAGCAGCACGACCTGGCTCTCCCGCGCCGCCTGCAAGGGTTCTGTGGCAATCGAGTCGATGGCTCCCGCCGCCAGCGCAACCTGCGCCCCCTCCGGGCTCCGGTTCCAGCCCACGATAGACCCGCGAAAGCCCGCCGCGCGCAGCGCCAGCCCCGCCGATGTGCCCAGCAGGCCCGTGCCCAGAATGGCGATGCGCTCGATCATGAGAACCTTTCGCTCCCTCGGTGTTGAAAAGACGCGGCTTGACCATCGCTACCGGCTAGGCTTCACCGTGGCGCCAATGCCCACTCAGCCGCTTTGCATGCATGAATACTTGTGGTG
>JBEKZR010000484.1:0-2829 GCA_049509715.1 Occallatibacter sp.
CCGGTCTCCGGCCATGGGCCGAGGTCCACAGCGGTTCCCGAAGCTACGCTGACCGTGCTTTCACCGGCCGCGCTCCAAACGCCTGCCACTGAGATGTATGGAACGATCGCCGTGGGCGTGCAAGTGGTCGTGTTGGCCTTTGAGTATGCCACGCCGAGTTGCCAGGGAATTGCGCCGTAGGAATCGTTCTGATACGCCTGTTGACTGGCGCCCTGATAGAGAAACGCAAGGTTGTTGGGGTTGATCGAATCGGTCTGGTCGTTGCCGTCGATCAGCATACCGCCGCTGCTGAACGAAGTGGTCCAGGCACTGACGCCGCTTTCGAAAGTGGTGTTGTTTATTCCTAAAAACGGAGTCGAGAAGCTAGCGGTATCGCCAAGGTCGTACCAGGTGCCGCCGAGACTGTTGGCCCACAAAGCTCGGAAGTAGCGTCCGGTGGATCCAAGAGCCTCAATGTTGGCCAAATATCCGCCTCCCTCGACTGTGTAGACATTGTCGGCCTCGAACATAGCGAACTCGGAATCCGAAGCGACGACTTCCGCGGCGCTGAAGCCGTTCGGGAAGCTCCCGATGGGGGTCGAGGAGCGATAGAAGTTACCATTGTCGGCGCATTGGAAGAAATAGCAATTGGTGGAATCGCAGATGATCCAGGGGTCAATCCCGCTCACCCCAGAGGGCATTTGGATATTGAAATTCTGCTGAGCGCTCCAGTTCAGGGGCTGGGTGGGATCGCTGTTGGTGGAGTAACTCATACCCCACTCGGAGATCAGATACCACTTCTTCTGCGGGGCGAAATAGAATACCTGCGGTGCCGTGCCACCAAGTTTCAGGTAAGTTGGTGTTGCCGTAGCGGCATCGCTCCAGTCTTCGGCGACGTTCAGATATTCCATGCCGTAAGAGCCTGCGCTGTTAACGGTAGAGGCGTAGATGACCCAGCGGCCATTGTAGAGAACAGCCGATGGATCCTTGACGGCAATATAGCCGTTTTTGGCGCTGATGAGAGGGCCGGTGGATGTCCACGAGTACGATGAGGCAAATGGCGGTGTCTGGGCAACCGAGAAGCTGCCTAAGGCGAGCAAGCCGCATAGCACGACTGCAAGTTTCGCGAGAGATTTCATATTGGGGCTCCTTAACACGCGGCGGAGCAGATCGAAAGACCCGCTCCGCACTTGTGGTTATGACAGCTATGCGTTGCTGTGGCTTGCTAGTTGATCGTGCAGGCCGTTCCGTTGAGCGCGAAGTTCGTCGGAATGGCGTTGGTGGTTCCGTTCCAGGACCCGTTGAATCCGAATCCGGAGTAGCTTCCGCCGGCGGGAATGTTCTCCCATGTTTGGCCGGACTGTTCGGTCACCGTCACGTTGGCGCCGCTCTGCGATACGGTTCCGTTCCAGGAACTGGCGATGGTCTGTCCGTTGGCGAATGTCCAGGTCAGCGACCAGCCGCTCAGAGTGGTGCTTCCGCCATTCTTAATGGTGACCGCCGCTCCGAACGCGCTGGAGGTCTGCGGTGAAATCGTGTAGTCGACGGTGCACGCAGAGCCGGACGACGCCGCGCTGACGGTGAGCGCGATGGTGGTGGTTGCACTCAGCGAGCCCGAGGTTCCGGTGATGGTGACCGTGGACGAGCCGGTGGCGGCTGAGCTGCTGGCCGTCAGTGTTAGCACGCTGGTCGAGGTCGCCGGGTTAGTTGCGAACGCGGCAGTAACTCCGCTCGGCAAGCCAGACGCCGCCAGAGTTACTGACCCAGAGAATGGGCTGACATCGGTCACCGTGATGGTGTCCGTGCCGCTCGCGCCCTGAGTTACGGATAGGCTGGAGGACGAAGGCTTCAGCGAGAAGCTGCCCGTCGACGAAGTTACCGTGATGGTGAACGCCTGCGTGCTCTTGGCGCCGCAGCTGTTGGTGTAAATGGCCGTATAGACGTTGGCGCCCGCGCTCAACGCGATGCCGTCGATCTCGCGCGAGGTGGAGGTGAATCCGTTGGGGCCGGTCCAGGCCCACGATCCGCCGCTGGTGGGCTGCGGGCCGAGGTTGACCGCCGTGCCGGAGGCTACCGAGATGCTGGATTCTTGCACCCAGTTGGTGCTGGCGGTGTAAATGTAAGGCACGATCGCCGTGGCCGTGCAGGAGGCGGCAGTTACCGCCAGCGTGATCGTGGTGGTCGCGCTCAGCGAGCCCGAGGTTCCGGTGACGGTGATGGTGAAGGCGCCGGTGGTGGCCGTGCTGCTGGCTGTCAGCGTTAGCACGCTGGTCGAGGTGGCGGGGTTGGTGCCGAAGGCGGCGGTAACTCCGCTGGGCAGGCCCGAGGCGGCCAGAGTTACGCTGCCGCTGAAGGGGCTGACATCGGTGACCGTGATGGTATCGGTGCCGCTGGAGCTTTGGGCAACCGACAGAGTGGAGGCCGACGGGTTGAGCGAGAAGCTGCCCGCCGACGGCCCGCCGACGAAGGCAGGGTGATGGTGAACGCCTGCGTGCTCTTGTCTCCGCAGCTGTTGGTGTAAGTGGCCGTATAGACGTTGGCGCCCGCGCTAAGCGCGATGCCGTCGATCTCGCGCGAGGTGGAGGTGAAGCCGTTGGGTCCGGTCCAGCTCCACGATCCGCCGCTCAGCGGCTGCGGGCCGAGGTTGACCGCCGTGCCGGAGGCTACAGATATACTGGATTCTTCCACCCAGCCGCCGGCGGCGGTGTAAATGTAAGGCACGATCGCCGTGGGCGTGCAGACACTGCTGGTCACTGTCAGCGAGATGGTGGTGGTTGCGGTCAGGCTACCGGAGGTTCCGGTAATAGTGACCGTGGACGTTCCGGTGGTGGCCGTGCTGCTGGCTGTGAA
>JBEKZR010000485.1:0-3291 GCA_049509715.1 Occallatibacter sp.
ACCAAAAAGAACACCGCGCCGCCCATGACCGGCCCATGGTCGGTCTTCCACTTTGGCTTCGCCGCTCCGCAAGTCTCTCCCAACCGCCTGAAATTCTTCTTCAGTTTCAACAATCAAACCCCTGAGGTCGTCCTGTTCGACGCCTCAGGCCCCGGAGCTCCCTTGCTGAACCCGGACTTTATGAAAGGATTCCACTGTGTTTCGAATGTAGCTCGCTGACGTTGGCCTGATTCGAGCGAAGATCATGACCGAAGAATTCACAAACGAGCTTTCGCCGTCCGGCACGCCCTCCGGTCAGTTGGCTGAACCAGCGGCCTCACCCCTTCGTATCGCCGTCTCGGCCCTCAGCGATATCGGCTGCGTCCGAACCAACAACGAAGACGCCTTCGCTTACGACGGAACGCTGGGCATCTTTGTCGTCTGCGACGGTATGGGAGGTATGGCCAGGGGCGAGGTCGCCAGCGCCCACGCGGTGGCAGCCATCGTGAACACATTTACCGAGTCTGCGTCTTCAGGCATCCCCATCAGCGCCAGGCTTCTCCATGCCATCAACGCCGCGAACCTGGATGTTTGGGAGAATGCGCAAATCCCCGAAAACAAGGGAATGGGAACTACCGCGGTCGCCGCCGCGCTCGACGGAAACAAGCTCATCCTCGCCAACGTCGGAGACAGTCGCGCCTACATTGTTCAGGACGCCCGGTGCGTGCAGCTCACCGTCGATCATTCCTTTCTCAACGAACTCATCCGCACCGGCGTGCTGACCATCGAGAATGCGCATACCGCCGACCTGCAGGGCATGGAGTCGGTCATCACCCGCGCCGTCGGCGCGGCGGCCGAGGTTCAGCCGGACTTCTTCTCCGTCGATCTCAAACCCGGCACCGCCGTTCTTTTGGCCACGGACGGCCTCACCCGCTACCTACTGCCTGAAGAAATCGCCGCCATCCTAGCCGCCTCTCCCTTCGAGTCTGTCTGCGCCAACTTGATCGGCCTGGCCAAGCAGCGCGGCGGCCAAGACAATATCACCTGCATCCTTCTCCTCGCTCTGTCCGCTTGATCTCCTCGAACTCTCTTGCCATCGATCCCAATCAGTTCCAGCGGGCATCCTGCTGTTGCTTGCCCTGCGCGTATCTGTCATGCTAAGGTCCGCTTCATGGGCGACCCCTCTCTTCCAGAGCGCCCGGGAATTCAAGAGGAGGATCGCGATGGCAAGTGGTAAATTCTTGTTGACCATGACGGGGACCAAACAAGGCAAGATAAAGGGTTCCAGCACAAAGAGAGAGGGCGGCTTAGATTACTCGCAGGGCGTGGAATGTTCGGGATTCAACTATGGTGCTACGGTGCCGTTCGACTCTCGGTCCGGCGCTTTCACCGGCAGGCGAAGGCACCAGCCGATCACGATTACCAGAGAGACCGATTCGGCTTCACCCAAGCTGCTGCAGGCCCTGGTCTCAAACGAGGTCTTCGATATCGTAAGACTTCAGTTCCCCAAGACGGGCTCTGGCGGGAAGTCCGTCCCGGTTCGCACCATCGAACTGATAAACGGCGCCATCATCGACATCCGGCAGGCGCCAAGCTCCAACGGAAAAAGGTGCGAGCACGTGACGCTGGCCTATGAGGAGTTGCTGGTCAATGATATTCCCCACGCGGTCATCCCCCATTTTTCTTGACCAGGATTGCAGTTCGGGCTGTTCTACAAGCACTCGCAAATCTTCACGCCGTCACTTCGGCTCCTCGCCAGCCAGATTGAAAGACTTGCCATCGCCTGCCGCTCTGCTTGGCCAGGCAGACAGACAGTTCATGGCCTGTTGAAGAAATTAATTCTGAAAGGAGCGCAACATTCGGTCGGTCGCTGTGTTTGCGCCGGTAAGGGGTTGTTAAAGTGCGATATTGCATGATTATCTTGACAGTCCCAGGGCCGTGATTTATTTACGTTGTAGGGCTTGTAGAAGCTTTCCCAAGAACCCATGAAATGGAAGTGGCATATGTCTCAAGTGCAAAGGCTTGGCGTAGTCGGATTGGCCGCCATGGCGGCGATCTTCAGTGTTGGGATGGAAGCCCAGGCGGGCGACCCCGGGACGCTGATCCAGGAGAAGCTGGTTTCTCAGATCAAGCTGACAAAAACCACTGCCGACCACACGGATATTGTCACCGCCGGCGATGTTGTGGTGTTGCATAAGGACGGGCTGATGATGTGCAGTTCGGACTCCCCCTATGCCTTTTCAAATTCATACAACAACGGGATGCTGGCCGCGAATTACAAAAATCGCGCCAAGGACGCTGTAAAGTCCTTCGGTCGCGGACTTATTCCGGTCATTGGCGGCGGGACCAGCGCAACCGATGCTGCTAACAACGCTTGCACATCGCGTAAATTTGTCGCTGGCGAGAAGTTCTGGGTGACCGGGATTGTTCTTCAAAGGGACGGCATCCTGGTCAGCACTTCCAGCGACCCCTACAATGACGTCCGCTACTACGGGGAGATCAAGTTCCCGTTTCCGAAGGGTCCTGTGCCGTCGGCGGACGATTTTGTGAAGACCGTTTCGGAGGTCATTACAGTTCAGCCTTCGGACGACAATAGCGGCCAGAGCGATCAGGGTGGTCAGCCGGCGTCCGCTCCGGCTGCAGAGCCCGCCCCGGCTGCAATGTCCGCCGTTGCGCCGCCGCCCCCACCAGCCGATGCTCCGCCGCCGACGATCGCCCTTGGCCAGACCAAGGATCAGGTGACCGCCGGCTTCGGTCAGCCGCTGAGAATTGCCAAGTTGGGAGCGAAGGAAATCTTCTATTACAAGGATATGAAGGTGACCTTCACCAAGGGAAAAGTGAGCAACGTTGAGTAGACGTTCGCGCAGCCGGATCCGCGCTTCAGGGATGGAACGCGGAACCTGAACAATGAAAGGGAAAAGAGGATCCGATGACGATACAACTTCTTCGCAGGGTTATTCGCAGTGGCTCTGCAGTACTGGTTCTTGCCGGACTCCTGATGTTCGGCTGCGTGGGCAAAGCAGCTGCTGGAACTAAGCCCAATCAGGCGCCTCCCAAGCCTTCCGGCGGCGGTGCATCGCACGGGCCGAGCGGCGGCGGAGCATCGCACGGGCCGAGCGGCGGCGGCGCATCGCATGGACCAACCGGCGGCGGCGCATCGCATGGGCCGACCACCGGCGGTGCATCGCACGGGCCGACCACTGGCGGAGCTACCACGCATGGGCCAACCACCGGCGGGGCCACCACGCACGGACCAACCACAGGTGGCAGTATGCAGACGCACGGGCCGACAACTGGTGGGGCAACTACGCA
>JBEKZR010000049.1:0-14915 GCA_049509715.1 Occallatibacter sp.
CGAGCGTTTCCAGCAGGGCCGAAGCCGGATCGCCGCGGAAGTCGCGGCCCAGCTTGTCCACTTCGTCCAGCATGATCACCGGGTCGTTGACCTCGGCGCGGCGAATGCTCTGGATGATTTGCCCCGGCAAGGCGCCGATGTAGGTGCGGCGATGGCCGCGAATCTCCGCCTCGTCGTGCATGCCGCCCAGCGAGACGCGCTGGAACTTGCGGCCCAGAGCGCGCGCGATCGACCGGCCCAGGCTGGTCTTGCCCACCCCCGGCGGGCCCACGAAGCACAGAATCGGCCCCTTCATATCCGGCTTCAGACCCAGCACGCTCAGGTAGTCCAGAATGCGGTCCTTCACTTTCTTCAGCTCGTAGTGATCCTCGTCCAGAATCTCTTTGGCCTTGGCGATATCGATCTTGGAGCCTGAGCTCTTGGCCCAGGGCAGAATCGCCAGCCACTCGATGTAGTTGCGGGTGAGCGAGTAGTCGGCGGCCATGGGAGACATGCGCGAGAGCCGGGTCAGCTCCTTCACCGCCTCCTTCTTCACATCCTCTGGCATGCCGGCGGCCTCAATCTTCTGGCGCAGATCCTCGATCTCGCGCTGGCCCTCGTCCACATCGCCTAGCTCCTTCTGGATGGCCTTGAGCTGCTCGCGCAGATAGTAGTCGCGCTGCGACTGCTGCACCTGGTCCTGCACCTCGGTCTGAATCTTGGCGCGCAACTGCTGCACCTCGATCTCCTTGGCCAGGTGCTTGTTCAGCAACTCCAGACGGTCGGCAATACTCGCCGTCTCCAACAGCTGCTGCTTGTCGTCGGTGGTCAGGAAGGGCAGCGAGGAGGCGATGAAGTCCACCAGGCGGCTGGGGTCTTCGATGTTGGCGGCAATCGTCCTCAGCTCGTCCGACAGCGTCTGCGACTCAGCGACAATCTGCTGGAACTGCCCCACCACGTTGCGGACCAGCGCCTCGACGCCCGATGTGGCCGCCGGTTCAACGTCTAAAAGCGTCTCCACTTCGGCCACCATAAACGGCTCACTCTGGCGATAGCGCACCAGCCGCACCCGTTCCACGCCCTCAGTGAAGACGAACCGGCTCTGGTTGGGCATGCGTACAACCTTGTGCACGGTAGCCAGCGTTCCCACCGCGTGCAGATCGGCGGGCTTAGGCGAATCCAGCCGGGGGTCCAGCTGTGCGGTGACCACAATCGTCCGCTCTTCACCCAGCGACTCGATCAACTGTATGGAGCTCTCCCGGCCAACCGTCAGCGGCAGCACGGCATGGGGAAACAGAACGGTGTCCCGCACCGGCAAAACAGGGATTCTGCGCACTCCGGGGGAATCCTTTCCGGATAGATTCCTGGGGGGCGACGGGATGGAAGGGCGGTTTGGCATTGAGTGTCCTCGTATCAACTTTCCTTCTTTAGATAGCGCAGACTTTGAAAAGTTTCGGGAATCTCTCCCTCCGCACGAACTCCCCTCTCTGCTCAAACCACGCTCTTCTCCTTCTGTACGGCCAAGGATCGGGCGGAGTTCCCGTTCCATGGCCTGCGCCGCCGGTTCCAGTTCTGCCCAAAACCCTTACCGACGGATCTGCGGCCCATTACCAGCTTGGATGCACCATTGCTCAAAGGGTGTATCGGCTAACGACGGTGGAAGGTGAGAAAGATAGGCCGCCCAGGGGAGGATTGCGCCTATGGCTTGTTCAGTTCTTGCCGGGGTTGGCTTCTTCTTCTTTGATCGCCGATTCGATCTGCTCCCACAGAGCGTCCGGCGGTTCCACGATGGGAAACAACTGGCGGGCAGCCTTGGCGATGGTCTCCAGGTCGGCCAGCAGGGCGCGGCACAGCTCGCAGTTCTGGATATGGGGATGGGAGGCCATAGCCTCGCCGGAGCCGATCAACTCCGGCAACTGGGCCTGAAATGCGGCGCAGTCCGAAGGGTTGCGTTCTTCCGTCATCGCCGTGCCTCCTGCCGGGTATCGGTGCGCAGTGCATCGCGGAGCTTCAGCCGCGCCTTGTGCAACTGGGACTTGCTGTTGCCGATCGAGCAGTCGAGCATAGAGGCAATCTCATTATGCTCATAACCCTCGATGTCATGAAGCACAAAGATGAGGCGATAACCGGCAGGCAAATCGGCAACGGCTCGCTCCAGGGCCAGTCGGTCGATGGCGCCGGCCAGGGCAGGATCGGGAGTGCCGAAGCTTCTTCCGGGGCCCTCATCGGGAGCTGGTTCCATGGCTTCATCCAGTGAAATCTGAGACAAACCCTTTTTGCGCAGATGCATCAGCACAACATTGATGGCCAGCCGGTGCAGCCAGGTGGAAAAGGCCGAGTCGCCGCGAAAGGTGCCAATCTTGCGGTGCAACTGGAGGAAGGCTTCCTGGGTCAGGTCTTCAGCTTCCGCAATATTGCCCACCATGCGCAGGCATAAGGAATAGATGCGCCTTTTGTGGAAAGAGTAGAGTTGGGCGAAGGCGTGATGGTCACCGCCCTGAGCACGTGCCAGTGCATCGGCCTCTGCGGGATGGGGCGTGGCCGCGCGTGCAAACGGCATGGCAGGAGAGACCGTGGCCCCCGGCGACTCGGGGTGAGGGGACAGGTCGTTGTCGCCAGGGTGGGAGACCGGAACGTGCAGGGTTGGTCCCGGCGCAGGCGGGTTGGGAACTAGATCGGGCGGCTGCGTTGGAAACCTCGAACGGGGCATGTGTTTCCTTGGTGGTCGCACCGCAAGCCGGGTACTGCTGCGTCGGCCTTCATTCCTCGTTAGTATAAAGGGAGGCAGTTGAGTCGGCGGAGCTTCGGCGGAAGACGACCGTGACGGCGCATATTGCATTCTCGCGTTGAGGCGGCTCTGGTACGCAGCGGGGCGTTTTTCCTCGTGATTCTTGGGAGATATGGTCTTGAAGGCAAAGCCGGGGTCCCCAGCGACAGGTCTTCGTCGCTGGGGTGAAAAGACGGGGTCCCCAACGACAGGTCCTCGTCGCTGGGGTGAAAAGACGGGGTCCCCAGCGACAGGTCTTCGTGGTTGGGGTGGAAAACCGGCGGGGCAATGCGGCAATCGGCGCGGACACAGCGTATTGCTGGCTTGCGTTTTTGTCATCGGGATCGGCGGAGAAATCTACGGCTGGAGCCAGAATGCGGCCGGGCGCGCCACCGCTGACAACTCGCCGGCCACTCCCGCAGCCATCTTGAGCCCGGCAGCCGTGCAGGGAACGCCAGCGCATTCTGAGACCGACGTTGATTCCCTCGCCCAATGGGAAGGCCTGCCGGTGCGGCGCATCTCGTTGGAGGGGGTTGCGGCCGCCCGGCTTGCCCCGCTGCCCGGCCATCTTGCCCAGGCTGAGGGGACGCCGCTCAGCCGGGAAGACCTGAAAAAGAGCCTGCGTCAGCTTTTCTCGACCGGCCTCTTTGAAACCATTGAGGTGGAGGGCGTGCGCGACCAGGACGGCGTGGCTCTGGTCTTTCGTGGAGCGCCGCGAACGTTTATCGGGACGGTCAGCGTGGATGGCGCCAAGGGCGCCACCGCGAATACGCAGCTTCAGCGGGCCAGCCAGCTTGCGCCCGGCGCACGCTTTACCCCGGCCAAATTGAGCCAGGCGCTCGAACAGATGCGCCAAACGCTGGCCCGGAACGGGTTCCGCGAACCGTCGATTACCCAAACCCTGACGCCGCACCCTGAAGAACAGCTCGTGGATATCGCGTTTCACGTGGTCTCCGGCCCTCAGGCGCGCGTGGGCATGGTCCAGGTTACGGGCGACTCTGGAATGACCACCGACGAATTCCGCCGCCATGCCCACTTGAGAACCGGCGCGCACGTGGACCACGACACCGCCAACCGCGCCCTGGCCGGGGTCCTCAAGCACTATCAGGGCCAGGAGCGGCTGGAGGCCGAGATCAAACTCGAGTCCGAACAGTACGCCGCCGACAGCAAAACATCCAACTTCCACTTTTCCACCAGCCAGGGACCTCAAGTGAAGGTGCTGGTGGAGGGCGCCAGCATGGGCCCGGAGCGCGTCAAGCGCGTGATTCCCATTTTTGAGGAGGGAACCGTCGACGAGGACCTGCTGAACGAAGGCAATCGCCGTCTGCGAAACTACTACCAGCGCCTGGGTTACTTCGACGTGAAGGTGGATCACGAGCAGCAATCTTCAAACGCCCAGCAGGTGGTGATTCTTTACAAGGTGCGGTTGGGGCCGCGGCGGCGTGTGGAACGCGTATCGGTCACGGGAAACCGCTATTTCGACTCCGCCACGCTGATGAAACTGCTGAACGTGCATGCCGCCAATGCCCTCGACCGCCATGGCGCCTACAGCCAGGCGCTGGTCTCCGCGGATATAACCGCACTGCAAGCCGTCTACCAGAACAACGGCTTTTCCAAGGTGAAGATCATTCCCCAGACCAGTACCCCTGAAACCAGTGCGGCAGACGCCGGCGCCCCTGAGACCAACTCGGTAACTGGGAAAGGCAGCGAAGCCAACAGTACACGCCCACTCTCCGTGGTCTACCGGATTGAGGAGGGCGAACAGCAGCGGGTGGGCACGGTGCGGTTGGAAGGTGCGGAAAATGTGGATGTGAAGAAACTTACCTCCTCGCTGAACACCACAGTGGGTCAGTTGCTTTCGCCCCAGAACCTGGCCGGGGACCGGGATGCGCTGTTGACCGACTATCTGAGCCGTGGCTTCGACCAAGTGCGCGTAGAGGTCGCCCAGCAGATTGACCCGGCCGATGCGAACAAGGTGGACGTGGTCTTCCACATCACCGAAGGACCGCAGATATTTGTGCGCGAGGTGCTGCTCACCGGGCTGCATTACACACGTCCAGACACGGTGGCCCGAGCCATCACGCTGCATCCCGGCGACCCGCTCAGCGAGACGGCACTGACGGAGACGCAGCGCAACCTCTACGAATTCGCTCTCTTCAACGAGGTCGACACAGCGGTCGAGAATCCCACCGGCGGCGAGACCTACAAGACGGTTCTGTTGCAGGCGGTGGAGGCGCGGCGCTGGGTTCTGACCTATGGCGGCGGCTTCGAGGCGCAAACCGGAACGCCGCACTACAACTGCGGCGGCATCATCGCCAGCGGCGCCAGTTGCAATCCCAACGGGAAGACGGGCGTCAGCCCCCGTGTGCTGGCCGACATTACCCGCAACAACCTTTTCGGGCGGGAGCAATCGGTCTCGCTGCGCGGCAACTACGGATTGCTCGAACAGAAAATCGACTTGCTCTTCCAGAATCCGCACTTTGAAGGCAACCGGAACTTCGGGCTCGCTGTCTCCGGCGGCTATGCCAACAGCCTGGATGTGACCACCTACGTAGCTTCCAAGCTGGAAACTGGAGTGAGCTGGACCGAGCACTTCAATACGCCTGGGGCCCTCCTGTCCAAAGCCAACACCCTTGTGTATGAATTCAACTTCCGCCGGGTCAAGGTCGAGGCAGACAGCCTCCAGGTCTTCCCAGACGAGATCGCGGAGTTATCCACGGCGGTGCGCGTGGCGGGTCCGTCGCTCACCTGGATTCGCGATACCCGCGACTCGCCTCTCGATGCCCGTCGTGGCACCTACACCAGCTTCCAGGAGTTCCTCTCCGATAAAGACTTCGGCGCCCAGGCGGATTTCAACCGCCTCGACCTGTCGAACTCTAGCTACTACAGCTTCGACAAAGGCCGCTACGTGCTGGCACGCAACACCCGCTACGGCCAGGAACGGGCCTTAGGCACTCCCAGCGAAGAACTGATTCCCCTCCCCGAGCGTCTCTACGCCGGCGGAGCTACTTCGTTGCGGGGCTTCGGCCCGAACACGGCCGGGCCGCGCGATCCTGAGACGGGCTACCCTATCGGCGGAGCGGGGGCACTGATCAACAGCACCGAATTGCGTTTGCCGCCGCCCACGCTTCCCTGGCTCGGCAACACGGTCAGCTTCGTGCTCTTCCACGATATGGGCAACGTCTTCACCAATGCTTCCGATGCCTGGGCCAGCGTCCTGCGCACCCGCCAGCCGGACCGCGACACCTGCAAGGTTCTGACCTATGGCAACACCGACCCGGTTCCCAACGGCCCCAAGACCTCAACCGGAGCGCAGGGCCAATGCAGCTTTAATTACTTCTCGCACACGCCGGGAGTTGGGCTGCGCTACCATACACCGGTCGGGCCCATCCGGTTTGATTTCAGCTATAACCTGAATCCGCCCATCTACCCGGTCAATATCGACTACTCGCTGAGACCGATTGATGTAAACCCTCACGTGGGCGAAGCAAGTCACTTCAACTTCTTCTTCAGCCTGGGACAGACCTTCTGATGAGCTGCCCGCTCCCAATTCGGCTCACGAACACGCTTGCAATCGTGCCCGGCCTCGCTTGCTCGGACAGCCTCGTGGCTTGTCTTGCCGTGTGCCTGGTCCTGGCCGGGCCAGCTCAGGCACTGGCCCAGGCGCCTCAGCCCCCTGTCCCCGTGGTCCTCGATCGCGTAGTCGCCGTGGTCAACAACCAGACCATCCTGTCCAGCGACCTCGACGACGAAATCCGGCTCTCGGTTCTCGACCCAGCCGGCGTCGGCCTGGGCGTTCTCACACGGAAGCGGGCCCTGGAGCAGTTGATCGCCCGCGCCCTCATCCAGCAGCAGATCCGCCAGGAAGACGTGCAGGCCGCCGCACCTACGCAGGCTGAGGTCAATGCCCGGCTGGCCGACATCCGCAAGGAACTTCCCGCCTGTGTCCGCCAGAACTGCGCCTCGGAGGCTGGATGGAAGGCATTCCTGGCCGCGCATGGCTTGACGCCGGAGCGGGTCGATACCTATCTGCGCTACCGGGTTGAGATTCTGCGTTTTATCGAACAGCGCTTCAGGCAAGGCATTCAAATCTCACCGCAGGAGATCGAGACTTACTACCACAACACGCTGCTCCCTCAGTACTCCGCGGGCGAAGCGATACCATCGCTGAGTAAGGTTGCCCCGCGCATTGAGGAGATCCTGCTCCAGCAGCAGGTAAATCTCCTCTTCGACGAATGGCTTCAGAACCTTCGCAAGCAGGGCGAGATCGAGGTGCTGGACCCGGCGCTCGAAACCCCTGAAACGCAGGGAGCGGGAGGGGAAGGAAGCCAATGAGCGAGCCTGAATCGACGTTGCCTGTCCCAAAGGAGCCGCTTTCGCCCCCCGCGCCGAGCCGGCTGCGGCGTTTCTTCCTCCGCCATCTTCCTCTTACGGTGGTCTGCGCGGCAGTTCTGCTGACCGTAGCTGCTATCGGCCTCTACTTTTGGGCCAGTTCCGCCGGTTTCGAGGGGCTCGTGCGCAAGCGGCTGATAGCCAGGCTGGAAACTGCGACCGGCGGGCGCGTGGAGATCGCCTCCTTTCACTGGCATCTGCTCGATCTCGAAGCTGAAGCGGGCGGTTTGGTCATTCACGGGCTCGAAGCACCCGGCGAGGCGCCTTACGCCCGCATCGAACACCTGCGGGTTCGGTTCAGCGTGCTCGGCTTCTGGAGCCCGCGCATTCTGCTGCGCGATCTCGATGTCTCCCAACCCGGATTCCACCTCATCGTCTACCCCGACGGCTCCACCAACCAGCCCCATCCGCGCAAACCCAGAATACCGGGTAAATCCGCGCTCAACACCTTTTTCGATATCAAGGCCGGCCACATTTCCGTCGAGCAGGGCCTCCTGGACTACGAGAGCCGCGCCGCCTCCTTTGATTTCCAGGACCGGTTTATTCCGCTCGACTTCGACGCCAGCGATGTTTCCCTGCTCATCAGCTACGTCCCGGCTGGTAGCGAGAATAACGAGAGCTACCGAATCCAGGCCGGAGCCGCCGATCTGAACCTGTTGCGAGGAAGATCGCAGACGGCGCACGGCTATATGCAGGCCACGCTTGACCTGACGCGCTCAGCGGCCTATCTGCGTTCCATGCGGATCACCTCCAAGGCCCATGCGGCAAAGAACCATAAGGCCAGCGACCATACTTTGGAAATTTCCGGCACACTCGAGGACTTTGCCCATCCCCGTTGGCAAGCCAAGGCCGCGGGCGATTTGGACATGGAGTTGCTTGACCCGATCTTCGGCTATCCCTTTGCCCCGGAAGGCATTGCGCGGCTTGACCTGACCGGCGCCGGAGAGGCCGGTGAGTTCCGCGCCGATGGCAGCGTTCACGTCGACGGCGGCTCTTACATTGGAACCGGCGTCGTGGCCACAGGCGTTGGACTCGATGCGCATGTCCATGCCGACCCCGGACAGTTGCTTATTTCATCGATCGTTGCGCGCCTGCGCCAGGGCGGCCAGATTGAGGGCGAAGTCGATCTGAAACGCTGGCTGCCCATCCTTCCCGGCGCCGCCACAATGCAGCCCGCTAGCGCCAGTCCTGGCAAGGCCCACAGCGCCCGCAATCAGCCCGCGATCCGCGCAGCTTCGCCCCAACCGCCTGCCGATATCACCATTCCCGTCAACGGCAGGGTCGTTGCAAAGTTCAATGACGTTGCTCTGGACACGATTCTGGAGATGGTCTGCGATCCGCCCTTCCAGCATCTGGGCCTGGATACCCGCATCACCGGCCCCGCCATTGCCACCTGGATTGACGGCGATAACCGCACGGTCGCCGTCGATGCCCACCTGGACCTGGCTGCGCCGGAACAGATTGCCGCAAATCAATCCGGGGGCCCCGGCGACAGGTCTTCTTCGCTGGGGCGGAATAAAGTCGCGGCTAGCGGACTGATCGACGCTACCTATACCCAACGCGACGGCGCCGTCGATCTGCGCAAACTCGAACTGCACATGCCCGCCAGCGAGTTGGAGGCGCACGGCCATCTGGGCGCTTATCCGCTCACCAGTCCCTCGGCGCTTGCCGTCGAATTTCATTCGCGGAACCTCGATGAGTTCGACACCGTGCTCCGCGACCTGGGGTTGAACCGCAACGGCAAGTCGGGAACGGCAGCTTTGCCCGTGACTCTGGCCGGACAGCTTGATTTTCTCCATGGGATGTGGACCGGCTCGCTCGTCAACCCCCGCATCGCCGGCAACCTCAAGGCAACGCAACTGTCCGTTGAATTGCTTCCCTTCCAGCCCACCCAGAATGACAAAAAACTTCAGCCGCAAACCCTCCGGCCAAGATTCGTCCGCTGGGATTCAGTCGAATCCACCGGCAGCTACGCGGCTGAGCGAATCGTCATTGAACACGGCGTGCTGCGCAAGGGAAAGGCCGAAATCGCTCTCGATGGCTCGCTCGACGCCGCCCCCAGCCGGGGACTGGCTCCGGCATTCGACGCCAACTCAATCCTGCACATGCACCTTCGCGCCGGCAAAGTCGGCCTCGACGATCTGCTCACCCTCGCCGGCCAAAACCTGCCCCTGACCGGCATGCTCGATGCCCAGCTTCAGCTTGACGGGTCCGTCCACACGCTCGGCGGTTCCGGTTGGGTTGAGATGGATGGCGGCAGTGTCTACGGTGAACCGATTGCCCGCCTCCGGGCACAGGGGACCGTGGCCAACCAGGTGATCAAGCTGGCTTCGATTTCCGCGAGCGATGCGGCCGGCTCTATCGCGGCTACGGGCAGCTTCGATCTCAAGTCCCGCTATTTCCAGTTGGATGCGCACGGTTCGGGCATCGATGTGGCCAGGATCGAGTGGCTTCGCCACCAGGGGCTGGAGACGACCGGCAAGCTGGGGTTCTCAGTGACCGGCTCGGGCACGCTCGACGACCCGCGCCTGGAGGGCCGCGCCACGTTGAGCACGCTAACTGTGAGTGGGGAACCGCTGGGGGATCTGGAAGTAGTTGCGCATACCGCCGCCCGCTCCGTCACCTACGACGCAACCACGGGACTGGAGGGAGCCGAACTCAACCTCCACGGCCAGACTGCTCTGAATGGCGACTACGCGACCCGGGCTAGACTCGAGTTTTCGCGATTCAACATCGGCGCCCTGCTCAAAATGGCTCACGTGGAGAGCATCAGCGGCGAGTCTTCGCTGGCCGGTACGGTCACCCTGGAGGGACCCTTGGCGCGGCCGGAGCAGCTCCGTGGCGAAGCCAACCTTCAGCAGTTGGCGGTCACGGTCGCCGGCGTCCACCTGGAAAGCCAGGGCCGACTCCACGCCACCCTGGACAACGCCCGCATCAAGCTCGACCCGCTCCACGTCACCGGCGAGAACACCGACCTGCGCGCCCAAGGCAGCTTGGCCCTCCAGGACAAGCAGCAGCTCGACTTCGCTGCCAGCGGCTCCATCAACCTCAAGCTGGCCGAGACCCTCGATCCCGACCTGACCGCGAGCGGAACCACCACCTTCCAGGTTGAAGCGCACGGCCCCTTGAAGAATCCGGGGTTGCAGGGCCGCATCGACTTCCAGAATGGCTCGCTCTCTCTGGAAGACATCCCCAACGGCCTGAGCCAGTTGCATGGCGCCCTCGAATTCAACCAGAACCGGCTGGAGGTCAGGTCGCTCACCGCCATGAGCGGCGGCGGCCTGTTGAGCGTGACCGGTTATCTGGCCTACCAGCACGGCATCTACGCCGACCTCGCGATCACCGGCAAGGGGATTCGTATTCGTTATCCACAAGGTGTCAGCTCCCTGGCCGATGCCACACTGCACCTGCAAGGTTCGCAGAACAACCTGCTTCTCTCAGGCGATGTGCTCATCACCCGCTTCTCGGTCAGCCCCGACCTGGACATAGCCGCCCTGGCCGCGCAGGCCGACGCTGTTCAGACCTTCGCCCCTCCAGACGCTCCCTCCAATCACATCCGCCTCGACGTCCACCTGGTCTCCTCGCCCCAGTTGAACTTCCAGAACGCCTACGCCAAACTGGCTGGCGACGTGGACCTGCGCCTGCGCGGCACCGTCGCCTCGCCCTCGCTGTTGGGCCGTGTCTCCATCACCGAAGGCTCCGCCTCCATAGCCGGAACCCGCTACGATCTCCAGCGTGGCGACATCTTCTTTACCAACCCGGTCCGCATTGAACCCTCCATCGACCTCAACGCCACCGCGCGCGTCGAGGACTACGAAATCACCCTGGGTCTGCACGGAACCCCCCAGAAGCTGGCCGTCACCTACCGCAGCGATCCGCCCCTGCCCGAGGCCGACGTGGTTACCCTGCTGGCCCTCGGCCGCACTGAGAATCAGCAGCGCCTTTACACCCAGCAGCAGGAACAGTCTCTCGCCAATCCCACCACCGACGCCCTGCTCGGCGGCGCCCTTAACGCCTCCGTCAGCAGCCGCGTGCAAAAGCTCTTCGGGGCTGGTTCGGTCAAGGTGGACCCCAACTACCTCGGCGTGCTGGGCAACTCCACCTCCCGCATCATCGTCGAAGAGCCGTTGGGCAGGAACATCACCCTCACCTATGCCACCGACGTGGATACCCCCGGTCAGCAGCTGCTCCAGGCCGAGGTCGCCATCAACCGCCACGTCTCTCTGCTCGTAGTCCGCGACGAGTCCGGTGTCTTCTCCATGGTCCTAAAAGCCACCAGCCGTTACCGTTAGCAGATTTCTCCTTCTGCCCTTCCCCATCCAAAGGTGGACAAGAAACTAGCCCAATGGGCGGTTGCAGGTTCCCCACCCCGCCCTTCATGCTCGATGTACAAACATGAAAAGGCTTCCCTTTTCCCTGCTCTTCCTGCTGGCCGCGGCCAGTGTGTACGCGCAAAGCGGATCGGCAAACGCCGCTCCGGGCGGCTTCTTCAACCGGTGGCTGGCGCGCACCTCGGCCACGCAGGCCAAACAGCCCGCCTGGGCGGTCCCGCTGGTCACCACTTACACTGGGCTCATCCAGGTAGTGCGCGTAGATTTCACCCGTCAAATTGCGCCTGCTCTCACTGATACCTGGAACTTCGACAACAGCAAGGGCCTGAACCTGGTTCCCTGGGCCAACACTGAGTTGGTTGTCGATCTGCCACCGTATATCGAGCACAACTCCACGGCCAAGGATGGCTTCGGCGACTTTTCGTTTCTCGCCAAGTACCGCATCGCCAGCGGCAACCAGCAGCACGGTTCATATACGCTGAGCGCCTGGGTGCTGACCACCATCCCAACCGGCAGCTACAAAAACGGCTCAACGAATGCCAGCGTTCAGCCCAACCTGGGCGCGGGCAAGGGCTTTGGTCGCTTCGATGTGCAAACAACCCTGGGCGCCACGCTGCCCACCGGCACGCCGGCCACCACGACCTCCGGACGCCCCGTGGTCTGGAATACCGTGGCCCAGTACCGCATCGACAGGCTTTTCTGGCCGGAGATCGAAAGCAACGCCACCTTCTACAAAGGCGGAACGAACGACGGCAAGACCCAGGAGTTCATCACCCCGGGACTGATCGTGGGCAAATGCGCTTTGCGCCCCTCCGATCCCAAGTCGCGCCCCGGCCTGGCCTTTGGCGCGGGTATGCAGATTGCTGCCAGCCAGTTCCATGCTTACAACCACGAACTGGTGCTGACGGCGAGGTGGATCTTCTGACAGAAATGCCGGGGGCTCTACTCCGGCATCGCGCAGACCTACTGCTTCACAAACTCCACCACCTTCGGTCCGATCTTGGATGAGCACTGCATTTGGGCTACATGGCCGCAGCCGGTGAAGACCTCCAGTTCAGACTGCGGAATCAGGCGGTGCATCTTCTCGCCCTGGCTGAGCGGGGTGATATGGTCCTCCGCGCCCCACACGATCAGCACCGGCATCTTGAGTCCAGGCAGCAGGCTATCGGTAGCGTCCTGGCCGGTCAACATCGTCGCCACCGCCCGTTGAACGATCCATGCTCTCTCTTTGCTGTAGCGCAGAATGTCCCGTGCAACAAACTCCGGTACCCTGGGCGGGTGGGGCATCAGAAGCGCATCCAACTGGTCCAGCTCCCCCGGTGTGGCGGGCGTGAACAGCCGCGTATCCCAGGCTGGCGCCTCGTAGATGCCTGCTGCGTCGAAGAGCATCAGCCGTCTGACCCGCTCCGGATGCCTTGCGGCCACAAGCTGCACGATCCAGCCGCCCATTGAGCTGCCTCCCAGGTCCACCTGCTTCAAACTCAGTGCATCCAGAAAGCCCACCACGACCTCCGCCTCGTCGTGCACTGCATAGGAGAAATCAGCCGGCTTTTCGCTGCGTCCGAACCCGATCAAATCGGGCAGATAGACACGGAAACCGGCTTTGACCAGATAGGGCGCCAGATTGTGCCACTCCTCTGCGCTCCCGCCCAGCCCGTGCACCAGCACCACCACCGGCCCGTCGGCCGGGCCCTCCGCCACATAATGCACGCGATGGCCGGCAACCTGAACTGTGCGGCTCTCCGCGCCTGAAAGGCATTCCCGCAGATACGTCGCTTCGTTGAAGTAGCTGACCGGCCGCGTCCAGAACCCGATCCCGGCAATCACAACCAGCGCCACCGGAACACCCACATACCAAAGTGGCTTCCTCTTGTCTTTCATCTTTCCATTCGCCTTTCCATTGCTTGCGCCCTCTGCCACCCAATCTCGATGACCCGCACGGTCACCGGGTCAAGCCGGAGCGCACTGTGGCTGTTCCATTCCGCCCGTTCCACCCATCGCGCCGCGTCTGCATCCGAGGCAGCCTTTAACGCGCCGCCCGCCACGCGGCATAGATAATCCGCGATTACGTAATGGTAGCGGACGCGCTCGCCCTCGCGATGAATGCGGTCCAGCAGCTCGATCAGTTCGACCGGCTCGACGATTAGCCCTGTCTCTTCCCTCACCTCGCGGACCACGCCATTGGTGAGAGACTCGCCCAGTTCAAGCAGCCCGCCCGGCAGCGACCACTGCCCCCGGAGTGGCTCGGTGCCGCGCCGCACCAGCAGCACCCGCCCCACATCCACCACCACCGCGCCCACCCCGACGAGCGGGACAGAAGGAAATTCTCTCTGCATGATCCTCCTCATGCCGTAAACCTCTTTACGATAGTGCTTTCACCGCCCTGCTGCGCAAGTGGATGCACTTGGACAAGCGCATCGACGCGCCCGAACCTGCAACTTCCGCGTTGGGCTATCATCTAAGACAACCGGGTGAATACAATGGCGGAATTCACGCTGCGTATCGATGGAATGCACTGCGGCTCCTGCATCCGCCGCGTCACCCAGGTCCTTGGCTCAACCGAAGGAATCGTCGTCAATGAGGTCCGCCTGGGTGAGGCGCGGTTCACCTCTACTGCTGACCCCGCGCCCGTCGATCTTGCGCTGGCCGCCCTCGCCAAGGCCGGATTCACCGCGCGAATGGAAAAATAGGTGGCCACGCCTACAACAGAAACGCTCACGCTCCCGGTGCTGGGCATGACCTGCGCATCCTGCCAGCATCACGTTGAAGACGCGCTGCGCTCGACAGCCGGAGTTGAGTCCGCGCGCGTAGATCTCATGGCCCATCGCGCCAGCGTGGTCTTCGATCCAGCAATTGTCGCACCCCAAGCGCTGGTCGAGGCGGTTCGCGGAGCCGGCTACGACGCCGTGCTTCCCCGCCTCAGTGAATCGGGCCAACCATCTCAGGACGATACGGCTGAGTCCGCCCGGAAAGCGAGCGTAACGCTCATCGCCGGTGCCGCAGCCATGCTACTGGCCATGCCCCTCGGAACCGAAATGGGCGCATTGGACAACGCCCTGATGCGCCTGTTGCCCTGGCTCTATGCGTCGCCGCCAAGTCTGCTGCGCTGGTTTCTGCTGGTTCTCACCGCAATCATCATGGTCTGGGCCGGCCGTGGCATTTATTTGAGCGCCATTCGCGCCCTGCGCCACGGAACCACCAACATGAATACGCTGGTGAGCCTGGGAAAGGGCGTGGCCTTTACTTATTCCGCCTTTGCTACAATTTGGCCCGCGAACGATCGCCAGGTCTACTTCGACGCGGTTCTCTTGATCCTCGGTTTTCTCTTGTTGGGTAAAAGCCTGGAAGGCCGCGCCAAGCGCCGCGCCCTGGCCGCGCTCGATTCGCTCTCCCGCCTGCGCCCCGCGACTGCCCGCCGCATCCTCGACGGCGTGGAGGCCGTTGTG
>JBEKZR010000005.1:0-29664 GCA_049509715.1 Occallatibacter sp.
CGGCGGACGTAAAGCGCGCCCACGCCCTTGGGGCCGTATATCTTGTGTGCGGAAATCGACAGCACGTCGATGTTGTCGGCGATCACATTCACCGGAACCTTGCCCACCGCCTGCACCGCGTCAGTGTGGAAGATGACGCCCTTTCCATGACAGAGCCTGCCGATCTCGGCAATCGGCTGCAGCACGCCGATCTCGTTGTTGGCCGCCATGATTGAAACCAGGATGGTCTTGTCGTCGATGGCCCGCTTCAGGTCGTCCAGATCGATCAGCCCATCGGCCTTCACGGGCAGATACGTCACGCGGTAGCCGTACTTTTCCAGGCGCTTGCAGGTATCCAGCACCGCCTTGTGCTCGGTCACCTGGGTGATGATGTGGTTGCCGCGCTCGCGGTACATCTCCGCAATGCCCTTGATGGCCAGGTTGTTCGACTCGGTGGCGCCGGAGGTGAAGATGATTTCTTTGGCAGTGGCCCCGATCAGCCGCGCAATCTGCTCCCGTGCCGCTTCCACAGCCTTTTCCGCCTCCCAACCAAAGGAGTGGTTGCGGCTGGCCGCATTGCCGAACTTGGTGGTGAAATAGGGCATCATCGCCTCCAGAACTCGCGGATCGAGCGGGCTGGTGGCGTGATTGTCCATATAAATCGGCAAGCTTACGCCCGTAGGCGCTTCCACTTGGCTGGCAAATGTGCTCATTTTGATCTCCATCCTCATCAATCCTCCTTTCCGCCGATCGCGGAGAGAAAGAGAAAAACTACCGTTACAGCGTTAGTGAAACCAACCCGGCCGCCTGGTGCGCTGGCAAACCGGGTTGTTCGTGCTCCGCCAGATCCTGAATACTGATGCTCTGCAAAACGCCGGCGATGGTGTCGTTCACGCGCGCTAAAGGCTCCTTGATCGTGCAACTCGGGGTCAGCTCGCAGCCCTTCTTGCCCTTGGTGCAGGAGGTAATGAAAAACGGCCCGTCAATGGCCAGAATCACCTCGTAAGCTGAAATCTCGCGCGCATCCCGGGCCAGAGCATAGCCCCCGTTCATCCCGGCGTGCGAACGCAGCAGCCCGTTCCTGGTCAGCAGTTGCAGAATCTTGGCCAGCAATTGCGCCGGAATCCCATACGCGTCGGCCACATCCTTCGCGCTCAGCGCAGGCGTCTCCGGGTGCTCGGCCAGGTACTTGAGCGCCATCAGGCCATAATCCGCCTTCTTGGTCAGTTTGAGCATTTAGGGCCTGTTAGCACTACTGGGGTGGATGGCGTTGTGAGCGGAAATCCGGCCAGACGAGGCGGAGCCCGTAGGGTTTGGTTGTTCCAAGCACAAGGGCGACAACAAAGTATGGCCGGATTTCCGCCGCAACCCGAAGGGACGGGGCCGGTTTTCCCCATTTCGTTGTCGCTCGTCGCTCCAGTGATTGACCACAGTTCGCTTCTCGCTCCTAGAACTGGGAAAAACCGGCACCCGTCGACGCCATCCCAGTAGTGTTAGCAGACCCTAATATCCGACTTCTTCGGTCCGTATTCAGTATACGACCATTTCTGTCGGGATTCAAGTCCATTCTGGAATCCTCCGCCCCTCTCGCTGGAAAAATTTACGCGGCAGACCCCGGATTCAACAAATATCCGTTTTAATTTATTGAAAAGACCGCTACAATCTGGCGGAAAGAACACTTTTTCCAACCGATACCACGAGCGATGGCAACCATCTGCAAGCACCCCAGGGTACGTATCGTTTCCCGGCACGAAGACACCGAGTATGTTGAGTGCCTGGAGTGTGGCGAGATCTTTGACTCCGAGGAGTTCCGCGACATGGAGATTGAAGAAAGCGTCGAAACAGAGGATGCCCCGGACGACTTCTAAAACCGGCTTCTAAGCCCTCTCACTTGGCGCCGTGTCCGTTGGCGGCCTGAGCGCCCACGCGTCTGGCCGCGACCCAGGCGTAATGCAGCCCCGAGGCGACGGTCAATCCGATCGTGGCATCCAGCGCCACCAGTCGAAACACCACCACCCAGTGGGCAGCGGTCAGTTGATGCAGCAGCACGGCGGCCACCGCGGCGACCTGCGCCGCGGTATTGGCCTTGCCGATCAGGCTAGGGCCGAAGTCACGCCGTCCCGCCGCCGCATACAGGATGGCCGCCACCACCAGAATCCCCACATCCCTGCCAAAGACCAGCACCGTCACCGTGACCGGAATCAGATTCTTGTGCGTAAGCACCAGGAACATCGTACTCAGCAGCAGCTTGTCTGCCACCGGGTCAAGGTACTGGCCCAGTTGGGTACGCTGTTTCAGCAGGCGGGCCAGCAAGCCATCCAGCGCGTCGGTCAATCCCGTCGCTACAAACAGACCAAAGCTCAACGCAAAGTGAGCCTCCAGGATGGCGGCCACCAGGAAAGGAGCCAGGCAAATGCGCAGCAACGTGAGCAGGTTGGGAGTGGTGCGGAATCGGTTCAATCGTTTGTTTGTAACGTCGTTCATGGCGGGTTTAAGAACGTAAAAACGATAGTACAGTATGGCGGGTGTGGCCGCCCATCTTTCCCCCGCCACGCCATCCTGATAGACTACCTGATATCGCTTTGCAGGCGCGTAGCTCAGTTGGTTAGAGCGCTTCCTTGACACGGAAGAGGTCGCTGGTTCGAGTCCAGTCGTGCCTACCATTTCCAGATTCTAAGACATCCAACACAGTCCAAAGAATCCAGCCAAGCCGCTGAAAAATCAGCGGCTTTTGTCTTTTTTCGTCCAAAGGTGTACTGTGGAAGCCATGTTCCCGTGGGGGTACATCTGGGGGTATCAACTCCAGAATTTGGGGGTACCGGAGAAATCCGGCCCGAAATTGAGGATACATGCATGGCGCTCACTGATACAGAAATCCGCCGCTCCAAGCCCGGAGACGCTCCATACAAACTCTCCGATGGTCATGGTCTCTACCTGCTAGTCAAGCCCAACGGTGGCAGGCTCTGGCGCTGGAAGTATCGCTTCGATGACAAAGAGAAGCTCATGGCACTTGGAACTTACCCGGAGCTGTCCCTGGCCGACGCCCGTGAGCGCCACGCGATGGCCCGCAGGCAGCTTGTCAACGGAATCGACCCGATGGGGGAGCGCAAGGCCGAGAAGACCGCCGTCATAGTCGCCACGGAACACACTTTCAAAAAGATTGCCGAGCAATGGCTGGAGCATTGGCGCGGCAACAAGAGCGCCCGCCATTCTGAGACAACCCGGAACCGCCTCAAGGCCAATGTCTATCCGATCTTGGGAAATAGACCAATCGCGGAAGTCGAACCAATGGAGCTTGTCCGGCTCGCCAAGGACATCGAAGCGCGAGGAGCCTCTGACATGGCGAAGCGGATTCTCCAAATTGTCGGGATGGTCTGCCGCTATGCTGTAGCGCACGGGTACGCCAAGCGCAACCCCGCCACAGAGATTCGCCCCTCTGACATCCTGAAACCCACGCGCAAGCAGAACATGGCGCGCATCGATGCCAAAGAGCTTCCCGCGCTGCTCCGCGCCATTGAAGTCTATGAGGGACGGCAACTGACGCGGCTGGCAATGAAGCTCATGGCGCTCACCTTTGTCCGTACCAGCGAGTTGATTGGCGCGCGCTGGGAAGAGTTCGACTTTGACGCTCGGCGCTGGTCTATTCCCGCAACCCGGATGAAGATGAAGACGCCTCACATTGTTCCGCTGTCAATCCAGGCCGTGGAAGTGCTTGAGCTTTTGCGGACAATCTCGGGCAATGGTGAGCTTGTCTTTCCCGGCGAGCAGGACTCGACTAAACCAATGTCTAATATGACGATCTTGAAAGCGCTTGAGCGGATGGGTTACAAGGGACGCATGACTGGCCACGGCTTCAGAGGCTTGGCTTCGACGATCCTGCATGAGCAGGGCTATAACCACGATCACATCGAGTTGCAGCTTGCCCACGCGCCGCGCAATGCCGTATCGGCAGCCTACAATCACGCTCTGTATCTGGAGCCCCGCGCGAAGATGATGCAGGATTGGGCGGACTTCCTGGAGCAAACCAGGCGAGGCGGCAGAGTACTGCCATTCCCGAGTTCAGCGGCCTAGGAGGTTGTAGAATTCCGGCCCTCTCGCTCCAGGGCCGGTCTGTTCTGTGCCGGGATGATCTCAAAACCCGAGGCACGCAAACTCTTGAGCAGGACTCGGGCGGCATCTCCCTCGTCCGACGGGTTCGCTGCTGGCGTCGCAAGCCCTCGGATGATTTCCCCCTGCCTGTCGCCGGTGACGGAGCCGTAATTCTCGAATGTTGTCATCACCTTCTCATGTCCGAAATTCTGGCTCCACGCTTTGAACTGTTCCGGCGTCTGACATACCCTTTGCCCCAGCCGGGCTAGTGTGTGCCGGAGTGAATGAGGATGGAAGTAGGGCAAACCTGCCCGTTCGAATGCCTCCCGGAAGATCGTCCGAATGGGCGTGGTGGTCTTCCAATGGTTCCGCTCCAGTCCACATGGCTCAAACTGACGCGTCTTTCCCAGCGCAACCCGCGTTGCCGGAAACAGCGGATCGTCATTGCCCCAGAGTTTCTCTTCCCTGAGGTAACGCACCCACGCCTCGACAGCCGCGACGGCTTCCACGCCAACGGGAAAGAAGTAGGTAGTAATCGTCTTGCTGAATTTGGTCTTCACTTCGCGTGCGTCCTGGAAGACGAATTTCCCAGCAAGGTCAATGTGTTTCAACTTCAAAGAGGCAATGGCGCTATCCCGCGCCCCGGTGACCAGGGTGAAGGCGACTAAAGCGCGGTCCCGGCGCTCAATCTCCGTCCCGTTTGGCATGACCTCGATCACGTGCCTCACCTGCTCCAGCGTCGGCACTTTCCGCGAGGTGTGGGCCGCGGCGATCCGCGTGTCCTTGCTCGACAGGTTGAAGTAATCGGCATCTGAATGCTGAATGCGGCTCTTGAAGCCCGGCTGATCCGCCAACCAGAAAAAGAACTGCCGCAGTTGGGTGAGCGTGGCGTGTATCGTCGCCTTGCTCAGCCTCTCGCCGGACCGCTGGCTGGTCTGGTCCGCCAGATACCTCTTAAACGCTACCGCTTGATCTTGGTGGAAGGCCCGAAAGCTCTTGTACCGGTTGTACTCTTCAAAGCGGCTCAGAGCCTTGGCAGTGGCGTCCACGGTCGCCTCGCCGCATTGCTTAGCCTCTTTCAACCAACCGAAATACCGTCGCTTGATTCGCTCGTTTTCCGCGTTGTACTTGGCCATTGTTGCGCACCCCTGTTACAAGTCACTTTCCACGGTGGGACAACCTGAATCAATTACACGTCGCTACGCCTCCGTAAACCTGATGTCCAATTCCCCCCGAATCTGGTCCAGCCTTGCCAGGCTGGCGCGCCGGAAGATCATGCCTTCACAGTCCGGGCAGAAGCCCATCAGGTTCCCTTGGCTCTCCGTAATCGGCTGGTACTCCGCCATCTCCCCGGCGGGCTGTTTCGGCGCCCGGCATCGCACGCAATAGATTTCTCCCGCTGGCAGGGCCGCTTTTTCTTCTGCCGTTTTTCTTTGAGGAACTCGACAAGTTCGGCCCCGGAAATCAGCGTCGGGCGTCGGTGGTCAATCGCCTTGAGCCCCGCTCTCATCCAGGCCCGCACAGTGTTCTTGTGGACCTCAAGACGCCGGGCAATCTCCTCAACCGCATAGCTCCGGTGAATCTTGACCAGACGAGGGTTTGGGCGTCGCCGGACTCGCATTGAAGGCTTCTCTCCTACGACAGCGCCTTGCGCGCTGCCTCCAGCTTCGCCACCAGTTCACGAACTTCTCTCTCCGGCTTTCCGGCGATACGTGCGGCGATCAATGCCGCAACCTCATGTTCCGGCCATCCAACGGCGCGACCGCCCAAACTCACAGGGCGTGGGAATGCGCCTTGCGCATGGGGTTTGCCGTCCCGTCTATGCCACTGCCTTGCGGGCCGCTTCCAACGTCAGCACCAGGGCACGAATATCGGCGTCCGGCTTGCCTGCGATCCGGGCAGCATTCAGCGCTGCCACCTCATGCGCGGGCCAGCAGCCGGTTCGGCATCTGCCGGAAAAAGTCGCGCGTGGAGTAGTGGCGCCCCATATCCCCGCCTTCGAGCGCACCCCTCGGGCGCTCCTGGACATAGTAGGATGTTGCTGTATTTAACAATAGCGCGGATTTGCACCAATTGCGCAGCATTCTGAGGATGCCGAGATCGGCCTGCGCTGCCCAATTCGGCAATTGACCGCAATTCGCGCCAAGGGGATACCGAACGGCGAGCTTGCACATGAACCTTATCAAGTCAAAGCAGCGGATAGCCGACCATGGTGAGGTATTCACGCCCACTTGGATGGTGGATGCAATGCTGGACCTCGTCAGAGAGGAAAGCGAGCGGATAGACGCGCGCTTTTTGGAACCGGCATGCGGGAGCGGCAATTTTCTGGTTCGGGTTCTACAGCGGAAGCTGGCAGCGGTGGAACTCAAATTCGGAAAGTCCGAATTTGAGAAGAGGCAGTATGCGCTCCTGGGCCTCATGTGCACCTACGGCATTGAACTCTTGCCGGACAATATCGCTGAATGCCGCGCGAATATGCTTGAGGTCTTTGCCGAGTATCTGAATCTGGATGAGGGAAACGATCTTTACCGAGCCGCTTTCTATGTCTTGTCGGAAAACCTCGTGCATGGCGACGCGCTGACGATGCTCATGCATGACGGCCAGCCCATTACCTTTGCCGAGTGGGGCTACCTCGGTAAGGGCAAGTTCCAGCGGCGCGACTTCCGCTTAGAAGCCCTTACGCAGATGTCTTCTTACAGCCAGGAAGGGTCGCTCTTCGCCAGTCTCGGCAAGCATGAGATCTTCACGCCGATTAAGGAATATCCGCCGATGAATTTGCGTGAGCTTGCCTGCTTGCCTTTGGATGATGGCTTGAGGGAGGCTGTATGAACAATCAGGTGAGCTTTACGCTTCGCGGTCGCAACCCGGATGTTTTGACCTGCATAGCCAATCTTTCCAACGACGAGGTATTCACGCCGCCTGGGCTCGCGAACCGGATGCTAGACACGCTTGCGGAAGCCTGGGCGGCGGCGAACATTGGGGCGAACATCTGGGCGGACAGTTCAGTTCGGTTCCTTGATCCATTCACAAAGTCGGGCGTGTTCCTGCGGGAGATCACCAGCCGCCTCACCCTGGGACTGGCGTCCGAAATTCCCGACCTTCAAGCGCGCGTCGATCATATCCTTACGCAGCAGGTGTTCGGCATCGGCACCACTCAACTTACTAGCTTGCTCGCGCGCCGCAGCCTCTATTGCTCAAAACACGCCAACGGCCCGCATTCCGTCGCCAGGAGCTTTGCCAGTGATCATGGCAATATCTGGTTCGAGCGTATAGAACACACATGGGTGAATGGCAAATGCAAGTTTTGCGGGGCCAGTCAGAAAGTGCTTGACCGTGGCGAGGAACGCGAATCCCACGCTTATGCGTTCATTCATACCGACGATATTCAGGCTCGGGTTACCGAGTTGTTTGGAGGCGTAATGCAGTTCGACGTAATCATAGGCAACCCGCCGTATCAACTGAACACGGATGGATTCGGAACCCAGGCACGCCCCATCTACCAGCAGTTCGTCCAACAGGCCAAAACTCTCGCCCCACGATTCCTGTGTATGGTTATCCCGGCACGGTGGTTCTCGGGCGGCATGGGCTTGGACGAGTTTCGCGAGTCGATGCTTACCGACGACCGAGTGCGCTCAATCAACGACTATCTCACAGCTTCGGACGTTTTCCCGGGGATCGGCCTCAAGGGCGGTGTCTGCTACTTCCTATGGGACCGCGACAATCCTGGGGCCTGTCGCGTCACCACTTACTACAAGGACGCGCCACCCTCGACAGCGACCCGTTCACTGCTTGAAGAGGGCGCCGATGTCTTCATTCGCTTCAACGAAGGGTTGTCGATTCTTAAGAAGGTCGTAGCTATCGAAACTGGTAGCAGCAGGTCTCTGGAACTTCCTGAGGCAAAGAAGTTCATGAACTTAGTCAGCTCGATCGGCGCATTTGGGCTCGACAGCACCTTTAGGGGCAAAGAGAAGAAGTCGGGGGATGACCTCAAGGTCTATAGGAACGGTGGGGTTGGGTATATCGCAAGGGCGAAGATTGCGAAGGAACAAACCTTGTTCGATAAGTGGAAAGTCTTCATTGGACGTGCCGCTCCTGGAACAGGCAATAAAGACACATACCCGCACAAGATTCTCAGCACGCCATTCATCGGAGAACCCGGAAGCATCTCGTCCTGGACTTACATGTACATTGGACCATTCGACAGGAAGACTGAGGCCGATAGCGTCTTGTCCTACCTCTGCTGTCGGCTGACGCGTTTTCTGGTTCTCCTGCACAAGCCATCACAGGACACGACTCGCAAGGTTTACACCTTCGTTCCTACCCAGGACTGGACGAGGCCATGGACGGACGGTGATCTCTACAAGAAGTATGGCCTTACCACCCGCGAAATCGCGTTCATTGAGGGAATCGTGCGCCCGATGGAAATCACTGGCGATTTGTTCGATGAAGACACCACTGATGAAGGTGACGATGAGTAAACCTATCGAGGAAATCCTCACACCGAAGCCAAAGGCTCGGCCACGCATCTATGCCTACTCGATAGCCGATGAGGCGCACAAGGGACTCCTCAAAGTAGGCCAGACAACGCGGGACGTAAAGCAGCGGGTTACTGAGCAACTCAAGACCGCTGTCATCAAAAATTATAAGATCGAGCTGGATGAACTTGCAGAGCGTGAAGATGGCACGATCTTCACAGATCACGACATACGAGCGGCTCTTGCGAAGAAAGGCTATACGAACACGGAACTAGAGTGGGTGCGTTGCTCACTAGCGGATGTGCGGACCGTGCTTACCGAACTCCGCACCGGTCAACAGTTCACCGGTAGCCATCACGAAACATTCGCGATGCGCCGGGAACAGACAGAAGCCGTCAACAAGACGCACGCCTACTTCCACTCAATCTGGAAGGAAGATATGCACGCGGTTCCGCGTTACCTCTGGAACGCGAAGATGCGTTTCGGAAAGACCTTCACGACCTATCAGCTCGCCAGGAAACTCGGTGCCAAGCGTGTGCTTGTGGTGACATTCAAGCCAGCGGTGGAAGATGCGTGGCAGTCGGACCTTGAGAATCATGTGGACTTCGACGGCTGGCAGTACCTCTCTCGCAGTTCCAACAGCGACCCCACCAAAATCCACCGCAACAAGCCGGTGGTCTACTTCGGCTCCTTTCAGGACCTTCTTGGCCGCGACGCGGTGGGAAATATCAAACCGAGGAACGAATGGCTGCACGCGGTGAATTGGGACCTCGTGGTGTTTGACGAATACCACTTCGGGGCTTGGCGGGAAACCGCCAAGGAACTGTTTGAGGGCGAGGAAGAGACCGTTGCGAAGAAAGAGGCTAAGCTCGAATATGCCGCTGCGCTCGAAGATGTGAACGAAGACCTCAGCGTGCTTTCGGTGAAGGAAGCCGAGTTTCTACCGATCACGACGAAAGCCTACCTCTACCTCTCAGGAACACCGTTCAAAGCACTGGCCACAGGTGAGTTCATCGAAGAACAAATCTTCAATTGGACCTACACCGACGAACAGCGCGCCAAGGAAGATTTTGCCGTCAAGAACCCCGGCAAGTGGAACCCTTATGGCGCCCTACCGCAGATGCGTCTGCTCACCTATCAGATGCCGGACGAACTTCTGACCGTCGCCAGCGCCGGAGAGTTCGACGAGTTCGACCTCAATGAGTTCTTTGCGGCTACGGGCACGGGAAAGGCCGCACAATTCAAGCACAAAAGCGACGTACAAAAGTGGCTAGACATTATCCGAGGCCAGTACGCACCCAAGATTGTGGATGGCCTAAAGACGGGTTCGCCGCCACCGTTCCCTTACTCGGATGTGCGGCTTCTGCCGTATCTGCAACACTCGTTCTGGTTTCTGCCAAACGTGGCGGCTTGTCACGCGATGGCAAATCTGCTGGCCGAGAAGCACAACGTCTTCTGGCACGAGTATGAAGTAGTTGTGGCAGCTGGCGCGTCGGCAGGCATTGGCCTAGATGCGCTGCCTCCGGTGCGCAAAGCCATTGGTAGTGGGTTCGAGTTTAAGACGATAACGCTATCGTGCGGCAAGCTGACCACGGGTGTTACTGTGCCGCAGTGGTCTTCGATCTTGATGCTACGTAACCTGAAGAGCCCTGAAACCTACTTTCAGGCAGCGTTCCGAGTGCAGTCTCCCTGGTCCATCAAGAATCCAAATGGGGACAACCCAAACGAGGAGCAAGTCCTCAAGCCTGCATGTTTCGTATTCGACTTTGCGCCAACGCGCGCGCTACGTCAGCTCTCTGAATACGGCATCGGTCTTTCACCAAACGAGTTGAATCCGGAAAACGCCGTCAAGGACCTCGTGTCGTTCCTGCCGGTGCTTGCCTACAACGGCGCGGTAATGATTCAGATAGATGCTGGCGGCATTCTGGACATTGCGATGGCAGGTACCTCCGCCACGCTGCTGGCGCGCAAATGGGAGAGCGCACTGCTGGTGAACGTAGACAACGACACGCTGCGCCGAATCCTTGATAACCCCGAGGCAATGGCCGCTGTGGAACGCATTGAGGGCTGGCGCTCGCTGGGCGATAACATCATTGAAACGATCATCAACAAAAGCGAGAAGGTGAAGGAACTAAAGAACAAGGCGAAGGGTAAGGACCTGACCGAGAAACAGAAGACGCAGCTCACCGAGGAGGAGAAGGAATACAAGTCAAAACGCAAGCTGGTGCAAGAAAAGCTGATCAAGTTCGCGACGCGCATCCCGGCGTTCATGTATCTGACCGATTTTCGTGAGAACACGCTGCAAGACGTGATCACTAAGTTGGAACCGGACTTGTTTCTCGCCGTTACTGGTCTGACAGTAACAGACTTCCATCTGCTTGTGCGCCTGAAGGTGTTCAACACCGAGCAAATGAATCAAGCCGTCTTCGCTTTTCGCCGCTACGAAGACGCCTCGCTCCGGTATACGGGGATCGAGAGCCACGAGGGGCTGTCTCACTACGGACTGTACGATACTGTGGTCGCGAAAGACTGAACGACCCCGGCAAGTGGGAGCGCCTCCACCAGTGGTGCGAGGACGCCAGCAAGATCGACGCTGGACGGCAGTACCGGGCGTTGTTTGTCCGAGAAGAAGACTGGGAGCGGTACAAGCCGACCCGATACCCCGTCCCCCGGACAACTAACCCGATTGCCGGTTTTTCCCGACATTGCAGAATGAACAAATCCCGTGATGCAGCGCTGGACTCAGTCGCCCGCGTGGAGGACTACCACCAACCCCCTTGCGGCGCACCACCCGGCAGTCGCAGGAGGCCAAGGGAGAGCCATCGCAGAGCAGGGGCGCGGGATCGCTGGCCGACTTGTCCATTTTTTGCGTCGATTTTTCGCTCTAATTTTTAATGTTTGTAGATGAGCAAAACCCGTCAGAGGCTTTGCGATGGGGTGGGGGCCGGACAACCTTCGAGACTCCGGCAAGCTGGTCAGGTTGCTCCGCAGATACTTTCGGAATCTCAGCGGCAACCCTGCCAGGAGTGGCGTGTCATCCCGCTCATGGCCTTTGCCAACTGGCGATCCGGTGCTGGAGCCCGCCCCCACCTCGTCCTCGACCCAACCCACAGCACGCTGCCCCACAGGCGCCGCGCCGGGGAACAGGCCGCGCGCATACGTTTTCAGAACACATCCATCTCCACAACCGTCTCTGAGAAGAGGATCGCTCGCCGTGTGATTGACATTCCAAACGATGCGGGCGCTAGGGACCTTCTTTTATTGCAATTGATCTTCAGCGTAGATGAAATCGAAGATTGCGGACTGTATACGAAAGTGCTTGAAGCACGGGAGACGATAGCACGAAAGCTGTGTAGCGCCGCATCTGGCGGAGTGAATACGGCTTTACTTGCGACGCTAATACTCACATCCTATTGCACCTATGCTGATCTTACACTGCTGTTGGCGGGGAATGCCTGTATTTACTTCAGAGTTAACATTGAGGTTACTATCGCGTAATAAGCATCACACTGCAAGTTTCCCTTTGACTTCCATATGTGATCTGTGAAACAAAGATGCCATTCCTTCAATTCCAGGAACGGGTTTCAGATTTGTGCCTTCGGCACTGTCAAACCGCGTCGGTGCTTCTGCTTGAGAAACACCCCGATGTTGATGCAGGTCTTAAGCGCTTTCGTTGTTTGATCAACGACATTCAATGCCGACGCAAAAGTGCCGTTGTCCACGCTGATTGAAATCAGAGCCGCAGGCGGATTTCTTCGCTTGAGCGGCGCACTATTCCACCACTAATGTACCCGTTTTCCAGACCACAAGTTGCGAGGATCGAATGAAAGTCTCCCGCTCTACCCGAATCGCGTTTCTGTTTCTATCCGCATTCCTCTTTCAAACAGATAGGCTGATGGCCTCAGCGGCCACCGTGCCGCCGGGTGCGTGTCTCTACGCTCTCGATCCAACGGCCGACCGCGCCTTTCAGATCGCGGGCGCACAGTCGGTGTATACGGCTTGCGGCGTCGTGGTCGAGTCGAGCGCGAGCGACGGCTTCGAGATGGAAGGGGCGGAGACGCTCTACCTTGAGAATCACACGCAGGTGAGCGTTGTGGGCGGCGCACAGTTCAATGGGCAGACGGAATTATGGGACACAATCAGCAACAAGCAAGTGCAGCCGGTGAAGGTTTCGAGTCCGGGAGATCCATTGACGTCGGTTGCGGTGCCTACGACCGGAACCATTGTGAGCAAAACTCCGGCTTATTTCGATATGAATTCAAAGCCGGCCAACAACACGCTCTCGCCAGGCGTCTATTGCGGCGGTCTCACAATCGGAAATACCAATGGCACGGCCTTCACGATGAGCCCTGGCACCTACATCATGGCCGGCGGCGGGCTGGTGCTGAACTCGCAGGCGGTGGTTAAGGGCACCGGCGTCACTGTTTACAACACATCAAGCGCAGGCTGGGGTTGCTCCAGCAGCTACAAATACACGCCCGTCACTATCAGCGGACAGGTTACGGCTACGTTATCGGCGCCCACATCCGGCGCGTTCAACGGAATCCTGTTTTTTGGCAATCGCAGCGGCTGCTCGACCAAGGGCTCGTGCGTAGACCAGATCAACGGCGGTTCTACGACCGTGTTGAATGGAGCGCTGTATTTTGCGAGCGACGAGATCGAGATTACCGGCAGCAACGCCAGCGGATACATGATGTTGGTGGCCGACAAGATATACATTAACGGCAACTCGAATTTCGGCAACAACGGCAACCCATTCGATGGAATCACCGTGAGCGTGTCTCCTTCAAACGTCACGCTCTTTGCGACCCAGACGCAGCAGTTTACGGCGACAGTGAACAACAGCGCCAATCCTGCGGTCACGTGGTCGATCAGTCCGGCGGGCGTTGGCAGCATCAGTTCTTCGGGTCTCTACACAGCCCCTTCCACAGTAGCCGCCCAGCAGACAGTGACTGTTACGGCAACCAGCCAGGCGGACACGAGCAAATCAGGCACGGCCGCTGTCACTCTGGCGATCAACAAGACCACTCCAACCATCACCTGGGCGACGCCGGCAGCCATTACCTATGGCACGGCGCTGAGCGGGACGCAGCTCGACGCCACGGCCAGCGTGCCGGGCACCTTTGCCTACACGCCCACCGCGGGCACGGTGCTGACAGCCGGATCGCAGACGCTTTCGGTCGTCTTTACGCCGACGGACACGACCGACTACAGCAACGCCACCGCCTCTGTTCCTCTGACGGTGAACAATGCGCCTGTGTCGGTCACCGTGACTCCGCCCAGCGCGACACTCTATGGCGGCCAAACGCAGCAGTTCACGGCCAGCGTGGCAAACAGCAGTAATCAGACCGTGGTTTGGACGATAGTTCCGGCGGGCGTTGGCACGATCGACTCGACAGGACTCTACACAGCTCCGACCACAATTTCCACGCAACAGACGGTGACCTTGACAGCGACCAGTCTTGCGGATTCGACTAAGTCGGCCTCAGCGACGGTAACTCTCTCGTTAGCGCAATGTGGTTCGAACGGATACAGCTATCAGCGCACTATCATCATCGATCACACGAAAGTTCCGAATACCGATCAGAGCAACTTCCCATTCCTCTTCAGCACCACTGATCCACTGTTTGCCACGACAACCAATCGCGGCGGTCATGTTACGAATCCCAACGGATACGACATCATCTTCACATCGGATGCTGCCGGCCAGAATGTTCTCGATTACGAAATGGAGGAGTATAACCCCGCCACCGGCCAGGTCATCGCCTGGGTGCGCATCCCAACCCTCTCGCACACCACAGACACCGTACTATATGTTTTCTACGGCAATTCCAGCATTACAACCTCTCAGCAGAACCCGACAGGGGTTTGGGACAGCAATTATCTCGACGTGCTCCATCTTGATGAAAGCAGTGGAACGACAGTTTATGATTCTACAGCCAATGGAAACAATGGCACGAAGGTATCCCAGTCGAGTCCAACTTCAGTATCCACGGGGGAAATCGGCGGAGCGCAGAGCTTCAACGGTACTTCGGACTTCATCGCCTTACCGCCGTCTATGACAAGCGGTCTCACCGTCTTCAGTGCCAGCTTTTGGACGAATACGATCGACAGTGGAAGCAATGGAACGTACTGGAATCGCCCACAATTTCTAGGAGATTCGACCGCTGGAGGATCCAGCGGAGATTTCGGTGTCAATACCGACAGTGGTTACTTGGGTATGTGGTCAGGATTGAACAGTGCATCTGACAACTCACTCATCAGTAGTGACTTTGTCGGTAATGGCAAGTGGCACCGCATTGACGCTGTAAATAACGGTTCGGTTATAGCACTATATTTGGATGGCCAGAACACGGGTCAGACCCTTTCCTCTGGATTGGCTCTAGATAGCTATGGATGGTATCTGGGAGCACAACATTATTACACCGGTGGCGCTGAATTCTTCCTTGAAGGCAGCTTCGATGAGTTCCGCTTCTCGAATTCCGCTCGAAGCGCCGATTGGATCACCACGGAGTACAATAACCAAAGCTCACCATCGACATTTTATGCACTCTATCCTGAAAACGCTGTAGGGGTTGTCCCGGCTACGGCAAATCTTTATGCCGATCAGAGCCAGCAATTCACGGCTACGGGTGCATGTGGTGCTGTTATTGCATGGTCAATGCCGCCGGGTTCTCCAGGTACACTTACAGCGAGCGGACTCTACACAGCTCCTGCCAGCATTGCCACGCAACAGACGGTGGCAATCACCGCTAGCAGTCAAGGGAGTGGAGAGTCTACTGGCACTGCTATAGTGACGTTGTTGCCTGCGCCTTTGAGTCCAACGCTCACTCTAGCAGTTACGGCTCAGCCTCCGTATGTTACCGGAACCTCCCAGACGTTTACGGCCACCTTGAAGAATGGGAGCGGCACGCCGATATCCGGCGAGGCTGTGACCTTCACCGTTTCAGGTGCTAATAGCAATACTGGAAGCAGCACAACTGACTCCAACGGAGTCGCTTCGTATACCTACACAGGAGCGAACAGTGGCACTGACACTATTCAAGCATCGGCAAGCATCAGCGAAGAACAGGTAACTTCGAATACGGTATCAGCTGTTTGGATTGTGCCTGTTCAGGTTGCTTCGTCAAAGACGGTGACGGGTGAGTTCTTCCTGTCTGATGGATCCGGAACATTCGATACGCCGACGAGCGCGACGGCAGCATTCGTTCAAGAGTTTCCTGTCATCAACTTCAATCCTCCTGCCGGAACCATCCCTGGAAATACGTCCGCGGTGGATGTGAATTCACGACCGTTCACGGATGTCACCACTGATCTGAATGGGAATTTTACAGGCACCATCGTAGCTCAGGGGAATGGATATCAGGCGGGGGTTGGTCCCATGTGGACATTCCAGGCCGTCTTTAGAGGCACATTCACAGTAGCCAGCGCTGGCAATGTAGTGTTCAATTTCTACGACGATGACGGGTTCATTTTCGGCATCGGCAATGGGGCAACGCGAGTAAGCGGCGCTTCCTATAATATGCCGGCGGTTACACCCTTTGCGCAGTACCCTGTCATGGGAGCCGACAATGGGCCTACTGCCCCGGTTGGAAACCAGATCATCGTATACTTCCCGGCCACAGGTGAATATCCGTACGAAGTTGATTACTCGGAGTGTTGTGGCGGCCAATTGGTGTTAACAATGACCAGCGGCGCCACAAACCCAACTGGCATTCCGCCGACAGGATCGCTTACAATTACTCCGAATTCGGTTCAGCCGCTGCCGATAGGCGGCCAGCAGGCGTTCACAGTGTTTGCAAGCGATGCTTCAGGCGCCCCCGTGCCCAATGTTGGCGTGGGTCTCGAAGTCACTGGCGTCGATAATCTTCAATTGAGTGGAACCACCGATGCCACTGGCCATGCAACGATTGTCTATCAAGACATGAATCCGGGTACAGCTTTAGTCCAGGCCGTGGCTTTTATCAGCGGTATGGTTGCCTACTCCAACCAAGTCACTGTTCCCTGGACACTTCCGCCGTCCACTACTACCACGCCAATACCTGGCAATGGCACGATGAGCGGCAGCATTACAGCGTTGCCGACGGTGACGCTGCCCAATACGCTTTCTTTGACAGGCACAATTACCGACAGCAGCGGGCCTGCTACCCCAACGATAACGATTGACTGGAGCGGGAGCGAGGTTAACGGACCCGGCACTGTCACTTTTACCCCTCCGCAGCAGACGGCCACCGGCTCTGTCTTCAATGGATCGACTACAGCTACCTTCAGCCAGGCAGGAAACTACGTACTGCAAATGAACGCCAGCGATGATGTAGGCAACAGCGTCCCGGGGCAGTTGTTGGTCACCGTAAATCCCGTTCCGGGCACTCCGCAGGGATGGATCGGAAGTCCCGTATACGGCTCGGCCATTTCCGGCATCGTTCCCATCACGCTCGCTTCTGGAGTTACGCTCCAGAGCGGCACGCTAAATCCACAAAACACACTATTTTACTATCCAGCAAACAATCCCGGCAAAATTACGAATATTCCAATCACTGCTGAATCAGGCACGATTGGCACGCTGGACACAACTATGCTGCCAAACGGTTCTTTCTGGATTCAACTTCAGGCCACCGATACGAGCGGCAACCTCGAATACAGTCTTGTACTGGTCACGGTTACCGGCAATTACAAGCCGGGCCGCGTTACAGCAACGGTGACAGACCTGGTTGTACCCTCCACTGGGCTTGCCATCAACATCCAACGCACTTACGACAGCCTGAATGCCGGTACAAGCGGCGACTTTGGCTATGGTTGGAATCTCGGCATTAATGTCAACCTCGTGGTGGACAACGCAGGCAATGTGACCTTTACGCTGGGTGGACAACGAAAGACCTTCTATCTAACGCCGCAGTATGGCGGCTGGTTCTTCCCGTACTACTTTGTGGCCTATACTCCTGAGCCAGGCCTCTACGGAAAGCTCACGGATAGCGGATCGAGTTGCAGCGCGGTCTTTGATATTGTGGTTCCCGACGGCAACTTGTGGTATTGCTTAGGAATCGGCACCCAATTCAATGCAACCGGATACGTCTACACCGATCCGAATGGAACCTCGTACACCATCAGCGCGGCCGGTAACTTGCAATCGATCCAGGACAGAAGCGGCAACGGGCTGACCATCACCGCGACTGGCATCACCAGCACCACCGGACTCAACGTGCCCTTTGTGCGCGATGCCAACAATCGCATCACGCAGATTACCGATCCGCAGGGCAACATCTATCAGTATGGGTACGACACCAGCGGCAATCTTGCCACCGTCACTTACCCCGCAACGGCCCAGTCAACTACGTGCCCGAACACTTCCGCTCCAAACACGAGCACGTACACCTATGACTCGAACCATTTGTACCTCAGTGGCACGGATGGTCGCTGCAACCCGCTGCCCGTGACAACTTACTACAACAGCACCAACGATGGCGGCAACTCCGCGCTCGATGGCCGCATGGCTAGCGTGACTGACGCATTCAGCAATACCACGAGCTACGCTTACAACCTGGCGACCAACACCACCACCATTACCTATCCAGACAGCACCAGCAGCAATGTCGATCAGGCAACCATGGTTTACGACAGATATGGAATGCTGCTCAGCTCCACCGACCCGCTCGGCCACACCACAACCAATGCATACGATGCCAACCACAACCTGATTTCGGTCACCGTTCCCAGGGATGATTCGACTGCCTACACCACCACCTACACCTACGACGCCAACGGCAACAAGACCTCCACGACCTATCCGTCGACCGGTGCCGGCCACAACACGACGAGCTACACCTACTACAACCAATACAGCGAGCCGACCTCGACAACCGACGAACTGGGCAATGTGCGCACCTTCAACTACGACGCCAACTACAACCCGCAGAGCGTGACCGACTCCATCGGCACCCTGGCCAGCTTTATCTTCAACCCCAACCAGACCCTCGCCGCTGGAGCCATCGGCTACGACATCAGCGCCAACCCGGCCATGGCCTCGCAGTTCACCTACGACCCCAACGGCAACATGGCCAGCCGCACCGACGCGCTTGGCCGGACAACTTCTTACGTCTATAACTCCCTCGGGCAGAAGACTTCCATGGTTACTCCCACGCCCGCATCGCCCACCGGCGGGTCTGGCTCGACGACCAGCTACACATACGATCCCTTCGGCAACCTCACGCAGACCGCCGCGCCGCTCGGCCGCACCACCAGTTCCACCTACGACGCCAACGGCAACAAGACCTCCGACACCGATGCGCTTGGAAACGTCACCTATTACCAGTACGACGCCTTGAACAGGCTCATCGAAACCGACTATCCGTCGAATGCAACGACTCCGGCGACCAAATCCACCAAAACTTACGACTTCCGCAACAACGTGGTCACCGCAACCGATCAGGCGGGCAACGTCACGCTCAACGCGTACGATCTGGCCGGCCGCCTGATCTCCGTCACGCGCGGCTACGGCTCATCGACCCCCAGCACTACCACCTACGAGTACGACAACGCCAGCCGTAAGATCAGCGAGACCGACGCTCTCGGCAACACCACGAACTACACCTACGATGCCGACAGCCGCCTCACGGCCATCTCCGGCGTCGCGGGCAACTTCCAGTACGCTTACGACGACGCGGGCAATCGCATTTCCTCGACCGATGGCAATAATCACACTACGCAGTTCGCCTACGACGCCCGCAAGCGCCTGACCAAGACCACCTATCCGGACACGACCACGGTAGTCAATACCTACGACGGCCCCGGCAATCTGGCCGGCGTTACCGACCAGGCCGGCAACCAGGTCCAGTACACCTACGACGCCGTCAACCAGTTGAAGACCGTCGTCCAGATCAACCATCCCAACCCGTCGAATAACACCAACCTCTACGGCTACGATCCCCTCGGCAACCTCACCGGCCTCACCGACGAAAACATCGACACCACGCAAAACCTCTTCAACGTGCTCAGCGAGCCGATCCAGAAGATCCTTCCCGATCAAAAGCTCACCGAGACGCGGACCTACGACGCCGCCGGAAATCTGCAAACGCTCACCCACTTCAACGGTGTCACCACCACCTACACCTATGACGCCCTCAACCGCCTGCTAACCCGCTCGACGCCGGGCGAAGCGACGGTTAGCTTCACCTACACGGCCACCGGCAAGTACCTTACCTCGTCGGTCGGCAGCCACACCACCTCCTACACCTATGACAGCCTCGACCGGCTGATTACCAAGGTGACGCCGCAGGGCACGCTGCGCTATACGTACTACCCGAACGGCCAAGTGGAAACCATCACCTCCTCCAACACGGGCGGCGCCTCGGTCTCGTATACCTACGATGGCCTCAATCGGCTTAGCTCGGTTGTGGATAACAATCTGCCCGGCCAGAACACCACCAACTACACCTACGACAATGCCAGCAACGTGGCCACGGTTGTCTATCCCAATGGATTGATCTCGACCTTCACCTACGATCCGATGAACCGGCTCACCGAGCTGTCCATGCCGCCTATCGCCGATTACAAGTACACGCTGGGCCCGACCGGCAATCGCACGAATGCGACCGAGCAGAGCGGCCGCTCGCTCGTTTGGAACTACGACAACATCTACCGGCTGACCGATGAAACCATCAGCGGCGACCCGGCGAATAACAGCGGCAACAACGGCAGCGCGACGTATCAGCTGGACCCGGTGGGCAACCGCACCTCGGCAAGCTCCACCTTCAGCGGCTTCAGCCCCGTCGCGGGCAGCTACAACGCCGACGACCAGCTTTCCTCGGAGACCTACGACGCCAACGGCAACACCACCCTGGCTGCCAATGGCAACAGCTACACCTACGACTCCGAAAACCACATGACATCCGCCACCAGCAACGGCAAGACGATTACGATGGCCTACGACGCCTTCGGCAACCGCGTCGCCAAGACGGTGAACGGCGTGACGACCTGGTATCTGGTCGAGGACGATGTCAACCCCACAGGCCTGCCGCAGGTGATGGAGGAGAAAGTTGGCGGAGCGGTGCAGCGGGTGTACACTTATGGGTTGCAGCGCATCAGCCAATACCAGTTCTTTGACAACCAATGGGCCGCGAGCTTCTACGTCTACGACGGCGCGGGCAGCGTCCGCCAGTTGGCCGACTCTACTGGAAATGTAACCGACGAGTACGAGTACGATGCCTACGGCAACTCGTTCACCAAGCAAGGCACAACGCCGAATGTGTATCTCTATCGCGGCGAACAATACGACCCAGACCTCGGCTTGTATTATCTCCGCGCCAGATACTACAATCCCGCCACCGGACGCTTCTTGTCTAGAGACCCGGAAGATGGAAAGATCAAGATTCCGGCGACTTTGCATAAGTACCTATATGCCGGAGGGGACCCGGTCAATATGATTGATCCGACAGGTCGGGAATTGACCGCTTACGCCAATCTGCTAGAGATTATTCAGGTGCAAGTAGAATTCTGGAGAGCCACGGCTGCGGTTCGCAAAGTTATTGGGGGCATCGCGTGCGTGCTTTCAATTGTTGATGTTGCCATAAAAGGGGGCGAGGCGGATAAATTCGACTGGGCGATTCTGATCGCTGGCTGCTTGGCAGCAGGGGCTTAGTTGAGATTTCGGGAGCTACTAGCTTCAACATTTCACGAAATATCGACGGCAAGCGCTCGCCAAATATCACAACAATGCAACCAAACGAAAGGATGTGCGACCTATGCAGAGCTGGCGAGCTAGGATTCTTGCAATCGGCGCAGCAGTTGGCAGTTTGCTCTTTGTGCGTGATATGTGGATTACTCCCAACCGCGTAGCTCGTGTGTGGGATTTGAAGTTCTTGGCCTGCGTTGCGCTGCTGGCACTGATTATCTGGCTCGCGAGAAGGTCGCCATACGCCAAGGCTTCAATATTCCTAGCAGCGACCGTCGCGTCAGTGCTCATAGGTTTTCACGAATGGGCAAGTGGGAAGCACTTTGAGCTTTTTCTATGTGCGCTAGTGTTTCTGTCGCTGATCGGGAGCACCGTATACGGGATCAAACAAATTGCTGACCAAGGTACCGGGCGTCGGGCCGGGTGCACCCTCGATAAGGACGAAGGCACCGTCAAGCACGATTTCTGAGGTCAGGTGACCCGCGTCCCGGTGACACTCGCTCCAGCACAAAGTGAGGGTGGCTATAGAAGGTCAAGAGGTTGTTCCGGCGTCGGCGGCGCATCCGGCGAGGGGCGTCGATGCCTACGGCATCGGATTTAGGGGACACGTCTCCCCCAGCGGGGATCTGTGCGGCAACCTTGGGTTGTCGTGCAGTAAGCATCAATTGTGCTGCCCAGCGCATCAGCCAGCACCAGATTATTGACAATCTATGGACGCCGAGCTTCTACGGCTACGACGGCGGGGGCAATGTTCGTGTGCTGACCAACGCCGCCGGCGCGGTGACCGACAGCTACGAGTACGACGCCTGGGGCAACACAGTCAGCACCGCGGGCAACCGCTCTGGCGCGACAAAAAGCAATGGCCGGACGTTGACCTGGAATTACGACGGCATCTACCGCCTGACGAATCAGACCATCTTCAGCCTGCGCCACCGCGCCACGCTCTGCCCAAGCGGAAACGTCAGCTCAACAATCCGCCGCTTTTCCGCAACAGAGCGCCGGATACGCACCTTGGCCGTTTTCATTTCCCCACCGTTTCAATGCGGCGGATGCATGTCCAGGGTTGGGAACACGGGACGCTTGCGGTTCTGTGAACGGAGGACGAATACAATCCAGAATCTGGACCCCTGAAATCTGCCAACATGAAAAAACTGAAAATCGAGATTTGCGCTGTGAACCCAGTTGTGAAGCAACCCGGTCCCCCACCCCATAGCGCGCCGCCCTGGCTCCCGCTCACCAGCGGGAGGTACTGCACATCTTCGGGAGTCTAACGGCGCATTGGCGGGGATTCTGGCGCAAGCTGCAACGGGCACGGAATCCAAACCAAGGAAAAAGCCACCGAAGACGAGCCGCATCGCAGCGATGCCCTTTATGGGCGGAAAAGCAGGTACACGGTGATATATTGGGGGTATATTTGGGGGTATTGTGTCGATTCTGTACTTCAAATGATTCATTTATCAGGCTCTTACGAGTCGATACTAATCCAGTCGTCTCACTCTAACGCATGGATTTTGTTGGCAACTTCACAGACCAGAGCTTCCTTCTCTGAATGGAACAGCCTGCGCTCCCGCGCCGGGAGCTCGTCCAGTAGCTCCGGATAAGGGGTCGTCTCGCATCCGGCAAACGCGGCAAAGCCCGCCGCATCGGCCATCCTGCAACTCACCTTAATCAATTCAGCCATACCCCAGAAACCATCCGTCCGCTGTGGCGAATGATGCTCGGAGACAATGGTTTCGAAGTCGCAAGGCAGCTTCCAATCTACAATGAGCTGCCGGCCCACCTCACAATGATCCCAGCCAAACAGCGCCCGTTCGCCCTCCAGGATGCTCAAGGCAGTTCCACCATGTGTCGCCAATAAATCGGCGTATTCTTTCGGCCGGATTACCGCCAGCGCAAATCGTCCGATATCGTGCAGGACGCCCGAGGTATACGCAATGTCCTTGTCCATGAACCCTGTTGAAGCCAGCTGCTCGGCGATCAAGGCGCATGCCAGGTTATGATGCCACAGGCCACGCATCGCGGGATGACTCAGCGTCTTCCCAAGGTAAGCTCGCACGCCAACAGTCAGACACATCCCCTGCAGATTGTTGGCGCCCAGCACGGCGATCGCCTGCAGAACGCTGCTGGCCGGAAAACGAGGGGCGTACAGGAGAGAATTCGCGATGGTGAGAACCTCGCTGGCAAATGCCGCATCCGACGAAATCAGATCGCTCAGTTGGTGCAGCTGCACATTCTCCTTGTTTGCCAGTTGCAGTACCCGGATCGCCACCTGAGGAAACGGAGGAAGGCGCAAATGGGCCCAGGGCACGCTTGCCTCGTCCTTTCGCCGCTCGATCAGCACCGTCGAAATCTCCGTGTATGGCTGCAAGGACGTTGAGCCGCGACGGCTGTGACGGTTTCCGCCCACATGAATCGGGCCTGCCGGATCGATCGCCGCGTCCTTCATCTCTTTTGCATCCTGCATAGAACTACTTCGGCAGAAAGGCCGTTTTTCGATAGTGGATAGATTGAAGGTCTTCCTCGTGACCTTCCCGACATTCCCGAAGCGGACACGCAGGGAGAAAACCTGGAAGAGGCCATGCAGGCGGCGCAGGATGCGCCGCAAACGGCGCTCGGCTGAAACCTGGGCAACCACAAACCCAGAATCAATCCCCCGCCGCCTTATGAATCGCCAGCAGCTTTTCCAGCAGCGGCTTGAGCATTTTCAAATCCAGCGCATTCGCCCCGTCCGACTTGGCATTCGCCGGGTCGTCGTGCACCTCCAGGAAGAGCCCGTCGATCCCCGCTGCAACCGCCGCCCGCGCCAGCAGCGGGATGAACTCCGGCTGGCCGCCGCTCACGCCATTGGCCGCCGAGGGCTGCTGAACCGAATGCGTGGCGTCAAAGACCACCGGCGCCAGCCACCGCATCACTGGAAGCGAGCGGTAATCCACCACCAGCGTGTTGTACCCGAAGCTGGCCCCGCGCTCGGTCAGCAGCACCCGCTCGTTGCCCGTCGAGCGCACCTTTTCCACCGGGTGCTCCATATCCCACGGAGCCACGAACTGCCCCTTCTTGATGTTCACGGCGCGGCCGGTGAGGCCCGCGGCCACCAGCAGATCTGTCTGCCGGCAGAGGAAGGCGGGAATCTGCAACACGTCCACGGCTTCCGCGGCCACCTCGCAGTGTCCCGCCTCATGCACGTCGGTCAGCACCGGCAGGCCCGTGTCTTTGGCCAGACGGCCCAGGATGCGCACCCCCTCGATCAGCCCCGGCCCGCGAAAGCTCTTTACGCTGGTGCGGTTGGCCTTGTCGTAGCTGGCCTTGAAGATGAGGGGGATGCCCAGGTCGGATGCAATGCGCTGGATGGCCTCGGCCATGGTGCGCACATGGGCCTCGGACTCGATAACGCAGGGGCCGGCGATGAGGAAAAGCCGGCCTTCGCCAACATGGACCGGGCCGATTTCAAAGGAGTGGTTCACAAAGGCGATTTTACTCTGTGGGGGATTGGCTCCGCGACCATTGCCAGAACCCTCGTTCCAGAGCATGGAGCGCCGTCGGGCCGGGCAGATCGCTTTGCGGCTTGACGATGTTGCACTCGGCCAACCGCTTGCAGAAGGCCAGGTACTCCTCATAAAACCCGACATCGTGCCGCGCGTGCCCCAGCGCTTCCAAAGAACGATAATCCAACACCGCATACCGCTCCGGGTAGATCACGGCCAGAATCGCGGAGGCTATGGAAATATCGACGCCGCGCAGCCCGGTAAGAGCCTTGACAGCGTCCTCGGTCGAAGCGTCCGGCGAAGCGGCCACGGCCAGGGCGCTCTTGATGTTCTCATTGCTGTTTGCGATCAGATAATGTACGACCCTCTCGGACTTCCATCGAACGATCGCCTCCAGATTCAGCAGCGAGTGGTCGCCATTGCGAATCGCTTCCCCGGCTTCGTATGCCGCTTTCTCTAGCTGCTGTTCTCTTTCGCCGGCTTCCTGCCAATACTGCTCCGCCAACTGCTGAAGGTCCGCTTCCGCGGGCTGAAGCTCAAAGTAAGCCATGGTGTCGAGTCCCCATTCACAAAACCACCAAACAATAAGCCCGGCAGAGGCCTTTGTCAACCGCGGATTGAACACTGTGAAGTCAGGACAGACGGAGTTCAATGTGCGCTGCCAGCAGGCGGCGGCATTACGCCATAAAGGTATAAATATGGTATTATGCTCATATGCGAACCACCGTGGACATTCCGGACCCCGTCTACCGCGAGATGAAGGTTTGTGCCGCCAGCGAAGGCACGACCATCAAAGAAATCATCCTGGAAGGCGTTGCGGCAAGATTGCGGACCGGGCGCGCGCCCGCGAAGCAACGGGGCCGGCCCAGGTTTCCGGTGATTCGTTCCAGGAATCCCGGCTCCCTGCAACTAGGCAAGGAGGGTGTCTACGAATACATTCCTTTTCCCTGATGTGAACGTATGGCTGGCGCTGGCGCATGAAATTCACCCGCAGCACCGCGTAGCCGTTGTGTGGGGAGAATCGCTGAACAGCGAAGCTGTGCTCTCCTTTTGCCGGTTCACGCAACTCGGCCTGCTTCGCCTGTTGACCAACCCAAGCGCAATGAGCGCGGACGTTCTCACACAGGCTAAGGCATGGGCAGTCTATGACGCGTTCCTGCAGACTGCCAGAGCGCGCTTGATGGAGGAGCCGCGTGGAATCGATCCTCTATTCCGACAGCACACCAGCCGCAACGAGGTCTCTACGAAGCAATGGGCGGATGGCTATCTCTTGGCGTTTTCGATGGCTGCTGGAATTCCGCTGGTCACCTTTGACCGGGCGCTGGCGGGGAAGGTGAAGGGGGCGGTGCTGCTGGGCTAATATCAGAGGCTACTCAGGTTCCAATTTGCCCTTGCTGGCTGACCACTGCCACAGCGCACGATCGAGCACTCGCAGTTCGGTCTCGGCCGGGTAGCCAGATTGAATCTGGATTTCACTGCTCTCACCAAGCGATTTGGCCAATGACTTACAGTGCTCCAAGTATTGCCGATAGAACTCAACTCCAGCCTGATCGTGCCCCAGAGCTTCCAGAGCCCTAAAGTCGATTACCGTGTATTGATCAGGGAAGATTGTCGTGAGAATTGCAGAGGCGACGGGAAGACCCACTCCTGTGAGTTTAGTGAGCGCTGATACTGCTTCCTGCACGTTCTCGGGCTTCGAGATAGCTGCATCTATGGCCGCTTGAACTTCCTCGGTGCTGTTCTCACAAATATAGTGAACACTTCTCGGGGACTTCCATTTGACTATGGTCTCTAAATCACCTTTGACGTCCGTTGATTTGCGTTGGCGAATCCTCGCTCCTGCATCAAATGCCAAGGTCTCCCTTTCCATCTCGGCTTTGTTTTGCACGTATCGGTCGGCAAGCTCTTGAAGCTTCTCTTTAGGTGGTTGAAGTTGAAACTGTTCCATACCTTCCTCCATCTGCGTCCCAAGCTTATCAAAAGCAGCCGCAGGTCCTTCGACTCCGGTTGCCGCGTCGACCTTCGCTCAAGATGACAGAGCGTTGGTCAGGGCTGATGCTTCGCTGGCTTCAGCCGCTAGCCTTCCCTGCCGGTTCTTATAACTCGCGGTGATGAACTCGCGAAAGAGCGGATGCGGCTCCAATGGCTTGGATTTGAACTCGGGGTGGAACTGGCAGCCCAGGAAATACGGATGGCCGGGTAGTTCGACGATTTCGACATAGGTCGAGTCGGGGGTGGCGCCGCTGATGCGCAGGCCGGCGCCGGTGAGCCCTGGCTGCCAGCGAACCCTCCTGCAGAATGCAGCTCCACGCTCCCAGCCGCATGGTCCCGCCCATCTCCTCCACGCCCAGCAGTTCGCGCAGCTTGTAGATGATGCGGTGTTGGCTGGCGGGGTCGAACTCGCTGGAATTGGCGTCTTTCAAGCCGCAAACGTTGCGGGCAAACTCGATGCAGGCGGTCTGCATGCCCAGACAAATTCCAAAATAAGGCACCTGCTTTTCGCGGGCGTAGCGGATGGCGTTCAACATGCCCTCGATACCGCGCATGCCGAAGCCGCCGGGGACCAGGATGCCGTCGAATCCGGCTAACTGCGACTCATAACTCCTGTCCTCGGGAGTCTTCGACTCTAGCCCCTCGGCCTCGATCCAGGTTACGTCGAGTTCGAGGTTTTGCGAGACGGCTCCGTGGGTCAGCGCTTCCTTGAGCGACTTATAACTGTCCTCGTACTTCACATACTTGCCCACGATGGCGATGGAGACATCGTCCTTGGGGTGGTAGCAGCGGTCGACCAGTTCCCTCCACTTCGTCAGGTCGGCCTCCGGCGCTTCCTTGTGCAGGTATTTGAGGATGAGCGCGTCCACGCCTTCCAGGGCAAAGCAGAGCGGCACTTCGTAGATGGAGGGCACGGTCCTGGCGCTAATCACAGCGCGCTCCTCAACGTTGCAGAAGGCGGAGATCTTCTGCTTTATCTCGTTGTTGAGGGGGTGTTCCGAGCGGCAAAGCAGGATATCGGCCTGAATGCCAATCGAGAGCAGTTCCTTTACGGAGTGCTGCGTGGGCTTGGTCTTCAGCTCCTGCGCGGCAGCGATCCACGGTACCAGGGTGAGGTGAACAAAAACCGTGTTTTCGCGGCCCAGTTCCTGGCGCATCTGGCGAATGGCCTCGAGAAACGGCAGCGACTCGATGTCGCCCACCGTGCCGCCGATCTCGATGATGGTCACGTCCGCGCCGTTGGCCGACACCTTGCGCATGGCGTTCTTGATCTCGTTGGTGACGTGGGGAATGACCTGGACGGTCTTGCCCAGGTAATCGCCGCGCCGCTCCTTCATGATGATCTGCTCGTAGATGCGCCCCGTGGTCCAATTGTTGTCGCGGGTGAGCGGTGCATGGGTGAAGCGCTCGTAGTGGCCCAGGTCGAGGTCGGTCTCGGCTCCGTCGTCGGTGACAAAAACCTCGCCGTGCTGAAAGGGCGACATGGTTCCCGGATCGACGTTGAGGTAGGGGTCGAACTTCATCAGATTCACGCGCAGGCCGCGGCTCTCAAGCAGGCAGCCGATAGAAGCAGCCGCCAGACCCTTACCTAAACTGGACACAACTCCGCCCGTCACAAAGACATACTTTGCCGACATCTATGCAACCTCTGGATTGGATTGTTGGGATTGGACGAACCAGGTGGACACTATTGAGTATGGCAGAGATGGGGTGGAAAGGAAATGGAAAAATGCCCGGGCTGATGAAAAACGGGGTCTGTCATGCGATAACCGCCTTCATTTTCATGGACTTGCAAGCGTAGTTGCCGAACCCATGGGGGAAACGCGTTACGATGGCAATCAGATGCGGATGATGGACAGCGAGAAATAGGGTGAATGAAGAGCCGATGATGGAAAGAATCGCAATTCTCAAAACGGATATCACCACTCTGGCCGTGGATGCCATTGTCAACGCCGCCAATAGCTCGTTGCTGGGCGGCGGAGGCGTTGACGGGGCAATCCATCGCGCCGCTGGCCAGGAACTTCTTGCGGAGTGCCGTCTGCTGGGCGGTTGCAAGACCGGCCAGGCAAAGCTCACCAAGGGCTATCGTCTTCCCGCTAAGTATGTCATTCACACCGTAGGCCCGGTGTGGAACGGCGGAGGACACGGAGAGCGGGAATTACTTGCCGGTTGCTATCGTTCCTGTTTTGCCCTCGCCCGCCAGCACAACCTGCGCACGCTGGCATTTCCGGCCATCAGTTGCGGCGTCTACAGGTTCCCTGTCGATTTGGCGGTCGAGATTGCGACACGGGAAACAATCCAGGAGTTGAACGGAAGCGATGCAATCGACAAAGTGATCTTCGCTTGTTTCGATGAATCGGTCTATGCGTCATACCGGCGGGCCATTCAGAAGATTCTGCAGGCGGATATGGGCCTTCGATAGCAATAATCATGGAACAGACGGGGCAGCAGCGATAGCCTGCCCCTATATTTCCGATCGGTTAAAAACTCAACGTGATCTTTGCCGTCAGCGCGCGTGGAGTTACATAGTGTGTTCCGCTGAACGTAGACAGGAAGTTATACAAAGCGTACTTGTTCGTGACATTGATCGCCGTCAGGTCCAGGTTCAGCTTGTAGCGTTTGGCATGGAAGATATTATCCTTGCCGAGGGATGCGTCGAATAGGTCGCGCGGCGCAATGCGCGGCGGGTTCTTGTCATCGTTCTCGGTTCCTGGCGCTGGGATACTGACCAGCGACGATGAGTATTGCGAGGGCGCGCAGGACTGGAACCCCGCGGTGAGGGTGGCCTCCACGCCGTTGCACGTAATACCGGCCTGGAACTGCTGATCTTTGGTCAGGCCGCTGAGGTCGACGGGGGTGGTGGTATCGGTCGCGAAAGGCACACTGCCTGCCACCAGGCCTGAATCGTAGCGCCAGTTGAAGCCGCCCCAAATGCCGTTCAGCAGCTTGCCCCGGGAATACGTGTACTGCACGTGGGTGG
>JBEKZR010000050.1:0-14806 GCA_049509715.1 Occallatibacter sp.
CTGCCCTATGCGCACCCGGAGCGGATGGGCGCGATTTACGCGCGCGCCGCCGGTCCGCTGGCGTTCGATCAACAAATTGACATAGACGGCGGGTAATGGGAGGCGCTGCGGGATCATGTTCCGGCGCTGGTATCCGCCGTCGCCGGCGAAACTTCCGGCGCTTCCGGCGTGAATCTCAGGGCGGGCGAGCATGTGCAATATGTTCATGCCGGACGCGTCTCCGCGCATTACCTCGATGTGCTCTCGATTTATCCTGTAGCCGGGCGCAACTTCTTAGAGTCCGAAGACCTGCCGCACGGACCGAAGACGGTCATTCTGAGTTATGGGTTGTGGCGCAATACCTTTGGCGGCGACCGCGATCTGCTGGGGAAGGCCATCCTGCTGAAGGGCGAGCCGTACACGGTGATCGGAGTACTGCCCGAGGGCGCGATTACGCCTCTGAACGCGGATGTGTATACGGCCCTGCAGCCAAGCCGCGAGGGGGAAGGCGCGGGATCAAACTACGAGCCGATTACACGGCTGCGCGATAACGCCACATGGCAGCAGGCGGACGCCGAGATCGGTCGCGCGTGGGCCGACCGCGCCGCTAATTTCACCAACTACAACCCCGGCGCGCGGATCAGTTATTATTCCGTGCCGCTGCAGAAGGCTCAAACGGCCGAACTGCGCCCCCAGGTCCTGACGCTGATGCTGGCAGCGGGCTTCATCCTGCTGATTGCCTGCGCCAATCTTGCCGGGCTGGCGCTGGTGCGCATCCTGAGGCGTACTCCCGAAATTGGCACGCGGCTGGCGCTAGGCGCCTCGCACTGGCGGGTCCAGAAGCAGCTCTGGGTTGAGAACCTGATTCTGGCCCTGGGAGGAGGGCTGGCTGGCGTGGGAGTGGGATTTCTGACTCTGCGAGGATTGCTCCAGTTGCTGCCTGAAAACTATCTTCCGGTCGCCAGCGTGACCCTGGACGGCCGCGTTCTGGCGTTCACTCTGGTTGTCTCGCTGCTGACCAGCGTGCTGTTCGGCATGCTGCCTGCGCTGGCTACGCGGAATATGGATTTGCGCTCTTCAATGGCCTCCCGCGCGGAAACGGGGGGCCATGGTTTGCGACTGCGCCAGGCGTTGATCGCCGGTGAAGTGGCTTTAACGGTGGTGCTGCTTGCTGCTTCGGGATTGCTCATCCGAACTCTGATTCACCTGGAGACGCTGCCCGCAGGATTCAACCCCCGGGGCGTGATGACGGCCAAGGCATCCCTGGATGACGCGCGCTATCACGACCCCGCCGCCTTCAGAAAACTGCTGGATGAGACCACTGCCGCCATGAAGCAAATTCCCGGCGTGCAAGTAGCCGCGGCCGGGCTGACTCTGCCTTATGAGCGCGCCTTGAACGATGCTGTCACCATCAACGACGGCAAAGAGGCCGGGCAGCAATTCGGGACCGATGTGGTCTACATAACGCCGGGCTATTTCGATGCGTTGCAGATTCCTGTGTTGCTGGGACGCCGCTTTACCGAGGCGGACGGCCTCAACGCGCAGCCTGTAGTAATCGTCAACCGTTCATTCATGCGCAAGTTCTTTCACGGAGCCATTCCGGTGGGGCGCACTTTGAACAAGAACGCCGTCATCGTGGGTGTTGTGGACGATGTTCAACTTTCGTCTGCCTTGAACCCTGTTGCCCCTCTGATGACCGAAGAAACCATGTATATTCCCGCCGCGCAAATGAATGAACGATATCTCCAGTTGGTTCACATCTGGTTCCAGCCGAGCTGGATCGTACGCACCGCCGCCCCGGTGGAGGGATTGACAGCGCAGATGCAACGGGCGCTGGCAAGCGCCGATCCCGGCCTGTCCTTCTCGGGCTTTTACAGCATGAGCGATCTGCTGGCAAGAACCCTTGTGACGCAGAGAATCGAGGTGGCGTTGCTGAGCGCAATGGCTGGTCTCGCCTTGCTGTTGAGCATGGTGGGCATCTTTGCGCTGATGGCCAGCCTGGTGGCGCAGAGAACGCGGGAGATCGGCATTCGGATTGCCCTGGGCTCGAGCATCCGTCAAGCCCTGATTCACGTTGGCGGGACTGGAGTGCGCGCGTCAATCCTTGGGCTGATCGCTGGATTGGTCCTGTGCGCCGGAGCATTGCGCGCGATGCGCAGCGTACTCTACGGTGTCCGCATCTACGATGCGCCGACCATCCTTGCCGTTGTGCTGACGCTGGCAGCGGTCACACTGCTGGCAACATCGATACCGGTGTTGAGAATTGCGCGGATCGATCCGGTGAAGACGCTGCGGGAAGAATAAAACTGCTTTGCAATGCTCAAGAAAACAGGTATGGGTCAGTTTGGAAAGCATTTCCTCAGGGGCAAAGCTCGGGTTGATTCAGCGAGACTGGATGTAAGGGCTAAAGCCCGTACCCTTCAAACTGATCCACGACCAGGACAACGCATCGATTGGAATCGGAAGCGCTGGCGCGTATCCTGAATGGAATGCGACGCCTTCCGACTCGCGCCAAGCGAGGCGCCTTTGCCGTAATCGCGTGCTTGCTCACTGCCGGGTTTGCCGCGCAGGTCGTTCTGGCGCAGGATTCTGCAATTCTGCTGACGCCGGCAGTGGTCGCGGCCGGCTCGCCGGAGCTGGTTCGCGTGGTGGCCGCCGATGCCGCCAGCGTGGACGGCGATTGGCTGGGGCGCAAGCTAGAGTTCTTTCGCGGGCGCGACGGGCGGACGTGGTTCGCGCTGGCCGGCGTGGATGTTGAGGCGCCCGCCGGGCCTTCGACTCTGAGCATTACTATCCGGCTTGCCTCAGGAACCTTCCGCGACCTGACCCGCACGGTCGAAATCCATCCCGCCCATTACCGCACGGAATCGCTCAGCGTAGCACCGGGGTTTGTCGAGCCCGGCCCCGAGGCGCTCAAGCAGATCGAGGCAGAAGCCCAGCTCAAAGCGAAGGTCTTTGCCGTGAGCGCCCCTCAACCGCTGTGGGCGGGCAGCTTTCACGCACCCGTCGCCGCCCCGCCGACCGACAGCTTTGGCACCCGCCGCATGTTCAACGGCAAGCTGGCCAGCATTCACAAGGGGATGGACTATCGCGCCTCGACGGGAACGCCGGTCCGGGCCGGCAACAGCGGAATGGTGGTGCTCGCCCGGCCGCTTTACTACGAGGGCAACTGCGTAGTCATCGACCACGGGCTGGGCCTGTTCACGCTCTCCATGCACCTGAGCCGCATCGACGTCGAAGAGGGCCAGCGCGTAATGAAGGGCGGACGGATTGGGCTGAGCGGCGCCACCGGCCGCGTTACCGGGCCGCACCTGCACTGGGCCGTCCGCTGGCAGGGCGCTTACCTGGACCCCGCCAAGCTGCTGCGGCTGGATCTGAGCGGGATGCGCTAACGCGAGATGGCTTCTTCTTCCGCCTCGCGCGGAAGGAGAACAGCCACAGTCAGGCCATCTGCCTTCTCTTTCCGCAGAGCCTTGAACGCCCGGTAGACAAACCAGCCAAGGTACCAGCCGTCGATGAACTTGAAGGGAGTTTCGCCCGTGGTGTAGTGGCCGCAGGGCAGCACCCGCAATTCTAAGTTGATGCCATAGCGCCGGAAAGCGTCCAACACCTGGAGCGAGTACTCCTTGGGGAAGGTCAGGTCGTAACTGGCGTAGACCAGCAGAACTTTTTTGCCCGGTCCACCGGCTTCGGGGCTGGCGATATTTTGGTAATAGCTGCACGGGCTAATGGCCGACCACAGGGCCCGCAGACGGTCCTGCGTAAGGCCAGCCTCCTCCAGCGCCTGCTTGACGTGGCGCGTGCTTTGCCCGGCCCAGACTACGTCGCCAAAAGCCGTGGACGCGTGGTTGAAGGCGTTCACGCGGATGCGCGGGTCGTGCGCGCTGGCCAGAAAGGCGTAGCAGGAGCCTAGGCTGGTTCCCAGCACGCCTAATTGCTCGTAACCCTGCTCCTCCAGCCAGTCCAGGCAGCAGCGGAGATCGACCACCGCCTGGCGGCAGGCCGAGAGCGTGCGGCCGATGTTGGCGCTGACGGCGAAGTCCGAGCGCTTCAGCTCGACGGGCCGGCGAATGTCGTGATAGGGCTTGGAGAGCCTGAGCGCCGAGATGCCCATCTTGTTGAAGATGGCGCACAGGGAGTTGTGGCTGAAGGCGTCGGCATTCCAATGCGGCAGCACCACAATGGCCTGCCTGGGCCGAGTAGGGTTCTTGTGCGCAGGCGCCGGGTACCACCGGGCGTTCACCTGGTCGTTCTCAGGGAAAGGCGTCCGCTCCGGCGAGGTAAAGCGCAGAAACTGCGCCGGCGGGATCTTTCCCGCTGCAGCCTGCTGGCGTATCGCGGCGTCTTGCGCCAGGGTCTCCGGACGCACATTGGTCGGGAACAGCAGCGGACGCCGTTCTTCCAGCCGGAAATCCGTTGGCCGCCGGTACCCGAAGAACGTATTGCTGTGGAGGATCAGAAGCTCGTTGATCCGCACCATGGCCGCCTCGGCCGCCGCATCGTCGCGCACAACTTCCGGGCCCGGCACAGCGGCGCCAAAACCATGAGCCACAAGAAACGGCTCAATCCACTCGAAGCCCCACTCCAGCGGGCGCGCCACGCGATTCTCGTCGCGTGTGGTCAGCCGCGTCTCCCACTCATACATCCAGCGCGCGTATTTCTCTTTAAACATTGGGCTGGTTCAATTTTATCAGCGGGGGATGAACGGCGAATGAAACCGGAACGGGCAGCGCACTCAAGCCGCGCGATTTGCCCGCTTGAGGGCTAGATACTCTGCCGCCAGCCATCCCAGGCTGAGCAGCGCGATCAGCGCAATGACCGCCTGCGAGATGACGCAATAGAGGCACCAGACCTGCAAGACGTACTCCTCGATGAAGGTGAGCCGCAGGGCAAAGCCGAGGCCGGCCAGAGCGGCCAGAAACAGCAAGAACCGTTGCCGCGCCAGCGCCAGGCCCGCCAGCGCCAGGTAACCGGCGATGCCGATGGCCGCCACGGGAATGTGCAGGACCTCGGCAAACGGGCTATGGTTCACGATGCCGCAGTCCCACTTCTCGTTGATCGAGCAGGGCTCGGTATCGGCGCAGTAATGAACGCGCAGCGCCAGTGCGGAAACCGCCACGCCAGCCAGGGCCAGGATTGCAATCAAATAGCGCATCGTCTTGAGTTGATGCTACCAGAGCGGCCCGCGCAAGCTACGATGGACGCATGGATGAATTGATTGGCCAGCCGCCTCAGGGCGGAGGCCGCGTCGCCTTCTTCGGAGGCAGTTTCGACCCGCCCCATCTAGGCCACTTGGCTGTGGCGCGGGCGGCCCGCGCGGCGCTCGGACTGGATCCCGTGCTCTTTGCCCCGGTGGGCGCGCAGCCGCTCAAGCCGCATGGATCGACGGCCAGCTTTGAAGACCGCCTGGCCATGACCCGGCTGGCCATAGCCGGCGAGCCAGGTTTCGCGATCTCCCTGGCCGATGCGCCAAAGCCGTCGGGGACGCCGAACTACACGCTGGAGACGCTGCTCGGCCTGCGCGCCGAGCTACCGCCGGATGGCGCTCTGTTTTGCCTGATGGGCGCCGACTCATTTGCCGGGCTGCGCCGTTGGCATCGGTCGGCGGAAATTCCTTTTGTCGCGCCTTTGATCGTCGCATCCCGGCCGGGCGAGTCTTTGAGCGACCTCAAGGCCGCGCTGCCGGAGGGATTGACGGTTGAGGCTGTGCCGGGGCCGGGTGGGGTGGGGTTGGAGATTGAGGTCCGCTCCTACCTGCTCCGCAACCCGGCGGGCGACAGCGCGCCGTTTTACCTGCTGCCGGGGCTGGAGGTCGAGATCAGCGCCTCTGAGATTCGGGAGCAGGTGCGCGCGGCTGCCGGAGGCCGAGCGCCGGAACGCGAACTGCTACCCGCTCCCGTTTCGGCTTACATTCGCGCCCACGGACTCTATCGCTGACTTGCCCCTGCCAGATTCAAGGGCTACGATGAAGCTCGGAGAACAATCGCACGAATGACGACCGAGACAAAGCAGCAAACCCGCATTCTGGTTCAGGCCGCGGCAGCCGTTTGTGAAGACAAGAAGGGCGCAGACACCCGCATTCTCGAACTGGACCCCATTGACGCCGGCCTGTCCGACTTCTTCCTCGTGACTTCGGCCGCCAACGACCGCCAGGCCGTCGCCATCGCCGATGAAATCGAGCACAAGCTCAAAAAGGAGTTTGGCGCATACCCTAACTCCGTCGAGGGCCGCCGCCACGGCGAGTGGATTCTCCTCGACTACGTGGACTTTGTGGTGCATGTCTTTCTCGCCGGACGCCGCGCGTTTTACGACATTGAAAGACTGCGCAAGTCCGCCCGCCCGCTTACCCCAGCCGAGTTCGACGCCGAGTTCAAGGCCGCGCTCGCCGCCAGGACCCTTGCCGCCCGCACCAAGGCCTCCGCCAAGGCCAGGCCGGCGGGCGCCAAGGCTGCGCCCGCGGCCAAGGTAAAGAAAGCCGCAAAGAAGCAACCGGCTGCCGCCAAGGCCCCTGTTGCGAAGAAAGCGGCCAAGTCTCCTGCAAAGAAGAGTTTCGAAAAGAAGAACTGAGGATACTTCCCGCTCAGGGTCGTCTACGACCTTGGATCGTACCGTGTGAAGAACAATGTTAAAGGGCGCCCCGAAGGGCGCCCTTTTGTTGTGGTCTTCGATTCAATTAGAAGACAAAGGTGGCCTTCACCTGGATCAGCCGTGGTGAAGCGTCGCCACCAAGGAACGCGCCCAGAATCGAGGTTGGTGTGCTGGCCGCGCTATAAATGAGGCCATCGCTGGTTCCGTCATTTACGTCAGAAAGCGGGAGCTGGAAGTTCGGGTGATTGAACAGGTTGAAGAACTGCACTCCAACTTTCATCTTCGCCGACTCCCACTTCGGCATTTGGAAGCCTTTGGACAGATCGAGGTCAAAGTCCGTGTAGCTCGGTCCGTACAGCTGATTGCGCCGCTGCTGGCCGTAGTCGGTCGAGGCGGTAAAGTGGGAGGCAAAGTCGCAAGGCGTGGTGGCATGTGCTTTGCCGCCGCAATGGTGGTTGAAGTTGTTGTCGAGCTGCATGGCCAGCGGAGCAACTCCATAGATTACCGCACCGGAGGCATCCGTCACCGAGAAGGGATAGCCGGAGTTGTGGAAGATGGTGCCGGCGAACTCCCAGTTGTCCACCAGAACCTTCGGCCCGGCAAAATGCGGGATTCTGATGGAATAGTTGGCGCTGATGTAATGCCGCGTATCGTAATCCGCGTTGCCGTAGTTCTGGGCAAGGATGTAGGGATTGATCTGGCCGATGGCGTTGATGCCGAATGCGTCGAAACCGCCGTTGGAGCTGGTATCCAGCGCGTGGCCATAGACGTAGTTAAACTGCATGGTGACCCAGCTGAGGCGGCTGGTTGCGGCGAATTGCAATCCATTGTAGTTCGAGCTTGAGCCACTGTAGAACTCGGTGACCGAGCCCAGCGAGGCGTTGGGCCGGGCAGCAGGCAGCGACGCGTTCGTACCATAGGGGTCATACGCGTTGGGCAACCGTTGGACGGGCTGATGATAGCTGCGGTTGCCGACGTAGGTCACCGCAATCGCCGTGTTCTTGGCAACCTGGTGCTCGATCGCAAGACTCCACTCTTCATAGGTCGGCAAAGAAATCTTATGCGCCACCGATATGAAGGTCGGCCGGCTAAAGACTCCGCCGGTTGCGCAATAGATGCTGAGCGGGTCTGGGCAGGTGCCGGCGGCATTCCGGTAGTAGCCGCCTTGGGAGAACAGGCTCTGAAGCGCGTTGTTCGAGGTGACTGCCTGGGCGTGGCCGCTGTCAGCGCGGGTTGCATCCAGTGTGATGGGATTGCCGTATGCCGCGCCAAGGACGGCAAACCGGTCTTCGTTGGGCACGTTTCCGACCAGGTCGCCCATGATCTGCGCGGGGAAGTAATCGGCAAACATGCCAAAGCCGCCGCGGATCGTGGTCTTGGAACCGGGCCCGCTAGGAAGATAGGAGAAGCCCAAGCGGGGTTCCCAGGCAAGATTCTGCTGCTGGAAGAAGGCCTGCGAACGGCCGGAGGCGATCAGGCTGTTGTATGGGGTCGCGCTGCTGGTCGGCAGCGAACTGAAGTCCTGCGAGAAGTTCGCAACGCAGTTGGTGCGGCAGAGCGGGTTCGAGTTGTGCTCCATTCGCAATCCGGCAGTAACTGTGAAGCTCGGAATCGGCTTCCATTGATCCTGCACATAGAAGCCCTCCACGTAGAGCGCAACCGGCTCGGTAAGACGCCGTGGAAAGCGTTCCGCCCACTCATCGGAGTAGCCGGCCGCAAAGTCGCCCTGATCAAGGATAATGTTCTCGCCGCCGCCGAATTTAATGTTGTGCTCGCTGTCCGTGTAGTCGGTAATGTCGTCCCTGCGGAAGGCATAGCCGACCTTCAGGTTGTGCTTGCCCTTGACCCAGCTCAGATCGTCGGTGAACTGATAGCCAGTCACGTTGCGGCCCTGCGGGAAAGCGAAGTCCTCAGCGCCGACTATGTCCCCATACGCACCATTATTTATCGAGAGGTCCCAATCGAAAGTGCGAATGCAATTGCCGCTCAAGTCTGTGATGCAGGACGACTGAAACCCCTCCGGGATCAACACGAAGGGAAGAGAGCTTCCCAGGCTGACGCCGTTCGTGTTGGTGAAGATGGCCCGATAATAGCTGGCCGCGAAAAGGAACTGGTTGGTGAGTTGCGGGGTGAAAGTGTGGGTCTCGTTCAACTGCCCTTCATACGAGGGCTGCGGGCTTGCCGCATCGAAGATAGGATCCAGGAAGCTGGTTACCGTCGGCTGCAGGCCATGATCCACCTTCGAGTGAATATAGAAGTGATCGTTGGCGGAGAGATTCACATCCACGCGGTCGTTTACAAGCCATTCCTTGGCGAAGTTGGTGGCCTGACCGTTGAAGATCCAAGTGTCGGGGTCGCTGGGATCCTGAGATCCTGCAGAGTAGTTCCTCGCATTGTTGTAGTAGCCGAAGATCTTCTGATAGAGCGGAGCTTCTGCCGAGAGACCGTTGTACGCCAGGTTTCCGTAGGGGATGTAGCCGTATATGTTGGCGCTGTCCTCAGCTGACGGGCCAAGAATAGCCGCCTGATAGTTAGGGCTGGGAGCATAGACCGGTCCAATCACCGGAATAATAACCCGGATACCCTCTGTATCGATGAACCCGTATATCTTGTTCTTCTTGAGAGGCCCGCCCACCGCGGCGGCCCACTGGTTCGCGTTGTCAAAGTTGCGCGGCGAACCAAAGTACTTGTTAAAGAAGCTGTTCGCGTTCATCACACGGCCGTTCCACAAGTATTCGAGATTGCCGTGGTACTTGCTGCCGCCGGAGCGGGAGATTTCGTTCACCTGCGCGCCGCCCAGGCCGCCGAAGGCCGCATCGTAGCTGTTGGTGGTAACCGTCACCGTGTCGATGTCGTTGTTGCCCAGCAGCAGGTTCGTGGCGCCCGAGTTGTTCAGGTTGAGGTAGGGATCGCCCTCGTAGCCGCCGTTGACGGTAAAGGTATTCGAGGTGCCCGGCAGACCGTTGGTGGAGAAGTTGCCGTAGCCGCCCTGGGTGTTCATCACAGCGCCCGGAGTGGTCTGCGCCACGAAGGTCAGGTCGCTACCGGGATTGGGTAGGTCCTGAATCTGCTGCAAATCGAAGCTGGTGGAAAGCTGCGCGTCTTCCACGTGCAGAACCTGGATAGCGCCGCTGCTGACCTCAACCGTGGTGGAGGCCTTGCCGACTGTCAGCTTGACGCTCAGTTGGGTGACGACACCCGCGGAAACGGTGGTTTCCTGGGTTGTTGTTTCGAACCCGGTCGAGGTAATAGAAACCTTGTACCTGCCCGGTTCAAGCAACGGCACGCGATAGTAACCTAGCTTGTCGGTCGTTACGACCTTGACTTGGCCATTCGCGTTGTTGGTGACTGTCACCTGGGCGCCCGGCAGAAAAGCGCCGGTCGCATCCGACACGGTGCCGACAATGTCGCCGGAGATGTTGGACTGGGCGTGAGCGACTGGGGCGGTAGTGCTCACCACAAAGCCAACTACAGCCAGTAGGCTCAACGCAAGGGCTAGTTTCTGCAACCGGAAAAATCGCATCGAACTCCTCCAAAGGATTAGTGGCGGCCGGAAGGCTCCTTATGGGAAGCTTTTCGATCCGCATATTGCGCTTCGGCGTCTCGGTATTGGGGGGGGGACCCGATCCGCAGTGAGATGCAAGAACTGAATACGTCAACAAGGAAGAGATGAGGTCTGACTTCACCCCGCGGATAGCACTCTGCCAAACACAATACCACGAAATGCCAGGGACAACCCTCCCCAAAAATGTTGCATGACGGATGCCAATCTCCACCCATGCAATAAAATATGTGTTTATCGTTGAAAACAAATGATTTGCCAGCATCTAATTCACCCTACAAACATATGCCAAATATGAAATTGCGGAGAATTTCACTCCCATATTCCAAAAACGGGCATCGTCTCTCGTTTTTGGGTAGCCCTCGCCACTTCTCAGAACCTGTCTAAAAAGCTACTTTGATCGGCGTAGGGGCTGACGGGCAAAGGCTATGTGGATCATGATTTTAGCTGAGAGATGGCGCAGTTCGCAGTCTTTACACAAGCGGCGCGGCCAGTTTACAGCATTTTCGGTGAGAGTGTGGCGTTTTGAGAGTCGTGCAGGACCGTCGCTCCCTGCACCCCAGCGGCGAAGGTGGGGCACCCGCTGTATATGCGATCCACGGAGACCGTGTCGTGTCTACTTATTCTCGTTGCCGGTGAGGCGGAAGGTGATGGTGCCCCAGAAGAGGCGGGCGCGCATCTGCACCGGCAGGTGGCGCTCGTCGTCGGTGTACCAGATCCAGATGTTGCCGCGATTCTTGACCACGCCGGCGTCGGCAGTAGGCTGGACGCGGAGGGTTTTGAAGGTTCCGAGGGTGGTCTTGATCTCTTCGCGGCCTTCTACCTTCATGGTTACCGGCACTGTGTGCAGGGCGTCCACCACCGGGATGACGAAGGAATGCCCCACTTCCATGGGCTGCGACGAGGCGTAATATACGCCGGTCAGCAGGTCGGTGAGACAGGCTTGCACGGGCGCCTCCAGATGCTTGGTTTGCCCGGTGACCAGGTTCTTCTCGTCCAGAATGGATTTTGACTGCGCGTAGTCCAGCCTGAGCGCGGAGTCGATCCGGCGGCGGCCTTCGACGGTCTGCTTGTCGAATTCGTAGGTACAACCTTTTTCGCGGTCGAAGGTGGACTGGAAGCGGTCGCCTACATGGAAGAGCAGGTTGATGGCGCCGATGGTGTCGGCGTTGGCGGTGAGGCGCTCGCGATTGCCCGTTGCTTCAAAGTGAAGAATGGCGGTCCCGGCGGGAAAGACTCGCCAGTCTACTGAGTAGATGAGAGTCTGCTTTTGCGGGAAGCTGAACCCGGCGCGCGGCGGCGCGAGTTGGGCCGCCTGCTGGCCAAGAGCCGCAGCGGCCAGGGCAAGGGCGCAAAGAGCGGTTGCTACGGTTGTGCGCGTCTTCACCGGCAGGCAGGGCTCCTTCATAAAACCGAGTTATTGGTGCTAGAAGCGCTCATCGCATCCCGTTGAGGAGCGCGCCCAACGCCGGCCGCAGGAAGAGCAGGCTAAGGTACAGAAGTGCGGCCCCTAGCACAGCATTGTACTCGCGGTGCTTGAGGTAGAGCGCAAAGGAGAAGGCGGCGCCGTTGGCGCTTTGGCCTTTTGGACTGGCTTCAGTGGAAAGCCAGGGAATTAATCGGGGCACGCGGCGGCAATACTGTTCAAATTCAGGAAAGGCAGCGCGCAGGAAGCGCTCCTCCAAAGCGATGACCGGGACGTAAATGACCCCAAACCCAATGGCCAGCACCAGCGCCACCGGCCAACTGAGCAACGCCAGCGCAAAACCCGCGGCGATGAGCATGGAGCCCAGGTATAGCGGGTTGCGGGTGTGCGCGTAGGGGCCGGTTACGGTCAACTCGCGGTTCTTTTTCACGCAGCCGGCGGCGTATCCGCGCAGAGCCAGGCCGGGCAGCACCAGCGCCAGGCTCCAGGCCACGGCGGCCGGCTGGGGCGCGCGCCGCCAAAGCTCGAAGAGATAGAGGGTCGCGGTGAGAAAGCCCAAGGGCACGCGGATGCGGCGGGCCGCGCGCTGCCAGCGAGCCATCCAGTCCTGAACCCCAGCGACCGAGGACCCCGCCGCGGCGGGCTGGGAACCCCGGTCCTCCTGAGGAGGATTGAGTTGCGGGCTACCGGGCTGGGTTCCAAGCTGGGTCATGGAGCGGTCTCTTCTGCCAGCAGTTCACTGGCGGCACGCAACACGTCTTCCGGCGAGATGGTCAGTAGGCCAGCCTCGGGCGCCGCATGGCGGGTGTGGTCGCGGCGGCTGTCTGGGCTGCGCAGCACTTTGAATCTGGTCCCGAAGGGGCCGTTGCGGCTGGGAAGAGTCGGTCCATAGATGCCCACCACCGGCCGGGCGAGGGCGCAAGCCAGGTGCAGCGGGCCGGTATCGCCTCCGATGCATAAGGTAACCCGGCGGGTGAGGGCGATCAACTGGTCCAAAGAGCAGGTGAGGGAAGCAGCTGCACCGCAGGCGCCTTGAACGATGGCCTCCGCCAGCGGCTCCTCGCCGGGACCGGCGTTGACCAGTACGCGGAAGCCGCGGTCGATGAGGCCCTTAGCGACGGCAGCATACCGCTCCGCCGGCCAGCACTTGGCGCCCCAGCCGGCGCCGGGATTGATGAGGACGGTTGGCTGGGAAGCTGAGGCTGGCAGAATTTTGTCGGCCCAAGCCTCGGCGGCGGCATCCACCGGCAGCCAAGGCGTTGCGGGCGCAAGTTCGTCACCGGCCACAGCCGAGGCCAGTTCCACATCCTGTTCGACCACGTGCGCGCCGCGGGTTGCCACGCGTTCAGTAAACAGCCACCGCGCGCCTGGCTCACGCGGTTCGGCCTCGCCGATCAGCCGTCGGCAACCCGTGAGGCGTCCCACCAGGGCCGAACGGATTGCCCCTTGCAGGTCGAGCACCGCATCGTAGCCGCCAGCCCGGAGCGTCCGCCGCAAATCCTTGATTTCATGGATAGTTTTCAAACTCAGCGGCGCTCTTCCCCAGTCCTTTACGGGCGCCAGGTGTAGCCCGTCGACCAGAGGCTGCGCCGAGCTTCGGCCGACAATGTCTTCGGCCGTCAGCAGCGCCCGCCAGCGCGGTTCCACCACCCAGTCGATCACCCACTCCGGATGGGCCACCCGCAGAGCCGTCACCGCCGGCAGAGCGTGCAGAATGTCGCCCATGGCCCCCATCCGGACCACGAGCAAGCGAAAGTTAAATTGCGTGTGCAAACTCTGATTTTCTCACAGGGACGGGTGTGGCGGAGACAGCGCGAGTCGGCTTATCAGAGAAGCGATGGCCTCGTCCTCGTGCTCGATCTCAACGCGCAGGCCGGCGGTCTTGAGCGGCAGGGATTCCGTGAAGGCGGAGGATAGTTTCCCCAGCCGGACCGAATCCTTCCCGGTGGTGATGAACGCGGTGGCTCCTGCCTCGTGGGCTCTGGCAACCATCCGATCCAGTTCGCGGGCGGTGTAGCGGTGGTGGTCGGGGAAGGCGATTCGGGCGGCGATGTGGAGGCCGGCGGCTTCCAGGCCGGCAAAAAACTGCTCCGGGCGGGCGATGCCGCAGAAGGCAACGACGGGACCGGCAACGGGAGGGTTCTCCATTTTGCGATGCAGCCGCCAGACGGGACCTTGCCAGCCCCAAGTGCGCAGAGCGGTCTCCAACTCCGAAGCGCCACCAGGGCTTTCATCCGGCGTGGGAATCGCGATAATGCTGGCCCGGCGGGCGGCCTTGAGCGGTTCGCGCAGGTTGCCGGCCGGGAGCAGGCTGTCCGTCAAGTCCCGCCGGTCGAGCAGCAGAATGTCCGCGTCGCGGTGGAGCTGGCGATGCTGAAAGCCGTCGTCGAGAACGTGCAAACCGAAGCGGGAATCAGCTGAGCGTTCCGCCTCGGCCAGCAAACCAGCCTCGTACCGCTGCCCAGCCACATAGACCGGGATCCCGGTTTCGCGGGCCATCAGGAGGGGCTCGTCGCCGAATTCCTCTGCGGTTCCGTCAGGGTTGACGCGGGCGGGAAGTTGGCTCTGGCGGCCATAGCCGCGGGAGAGCACGTCCACGCGAAGGACGCGCCGCGTGAGCGCCTTGGCGAGCGCTATGGTGAGCGGGGTTTTGCCTGAGCCACCAATGGATAGGTTGCCGATACTGACGACCGGCCAGCGGAGGCGGCGGACCGGTTCCCAACCGTTCTCGATGCAAAGGTTGCGCATGGCCAGTCCTGCAGCGTAGAGCAGCGTGAACGGAGCCAGCCAGGGGCGTCTCATGCAGTCTGGTCCCCCTCGGCGAGCAGGTCTTGCAACGCCCGAACCGTTCGCTCCGTGGCGCCGGCCTGGCTTGCGAAAACCCTCCGCGCGCGCGACCCCATGGCTGTGGCTTCGGTCCGGTCCCGCAGCAGCTCGATCAAGGCCGCGGCCAGGTTTTCTTTGGCGGCGATATGGACTGCATGGTGCGCCAGCAGGTCGTTGGTAATGGCGCGGAAGTTGGCGTAGTGCGGACCTTTGACGATGGGAACGCCGAACTGGGCCGGCTCCAGCGGATTGTGGCCGCCGGCTGGAATCAGGCTGCCGCCGACGAAGGCCACGGCGGCCAGCGAGTAGACCGAGGCCAGTTCGCCGATGGTGTCGAGGAGGACGATTTGGCCAGGGCGGAGTGGGCGAGGCGCGTTCTCCCGCTGAGTAAGCCAGGCTGTACGCTTGATCCACGCGGCTCCGGA
>JBEKZR010000051.1:0-14632 GCA_049509715.1 Occallatibacter sp.
CTGGTGACCGATTTGTTGAACGAGGTGCGCGCCCGTGTGGCCGCGCTCGGCGCCACCACACTGGCCGAAGTTCGCCAGGCGCCCCACCGGCTGGCGGCGCTGAGCGAGGAGATGGAAGCCGCCCGCGCCGTTGCCAAGGAGTTTCTCTACGCCAACTTCTACAACTCCCCCCACATGGAGGGGGCACACGCGCACGCCACCGAGGCCGTCCAAGGCTTATTTGCCGCCCTCATGGCCGATCCCGGCCTGCTCCCCGAGGATCACCGCGCGCAGATTTCGACCGAGGGCCTGGCCCGCACCGTCGCCGACTACATCGCCGGCATGACCGACAGCTACATCGAACAGGCCTGGGGACGGTGCCGCGGGCGGTGAGCCAACTCGCCAATACCGCTCATTTATTGTCAATCAAAGGAGAGCGAATGCGCGCGCAATACCACTTCCGGAACTCGCCCGACGGACTATACGCATGGAGCGTCCACCGCCTCGTCGAAGTTTCGCGGACGTTGGCGCCAGAGCGCGTACCTCTGGCGGCGATTTGCGAACTGGACGAACCTTTTTGGGCGGGCGAAGAGAATCAGAAGTTGACCTACCGCGAAATTGTCGATCACGCGCGTCTGATGCTGGAATCGGACCTTGCATTCCCAGTCATTCTTTCCAGTGACGGACGCGTCATGGACGGTATGCACCGCGTCTGTAAAGCTCTCTTGCAGGACCTTGATTACATAGATGCTGTGCGCTTTGCCCGTGATCCGGAGCCCGACTACATCGGGGTTCACCCTAACGATCTGCCTTACTCAGATGATTGATGCCATGCGAACATCAGCGGTTGTAGTACCCCTACCAATCTTCTTCAGCCAACTCCCGTTCGCGCTCAAGCCGAAGATCTTCGAACAGCATGCCGCAACCTCGGCGTTGACGAGACGGCCAAACAATGGCCGCAGGACTGCCAAATGAACCTATCCCGATCCATCGATCTTCACAACTTCACTGTTCAGGAGGCGATGAGGGAGTTTGTCCGCTTCTACAACGCCTGCGTGAGGAGCGGGTACCGCGGACGCATTGAGGTGATCCATGGGTACGGATCGAATGGGGTGGGCGGGAGCATCCGGCAGGAACTGCGCAAGTATCTGAAGGCCCACGCGGAGACTTTTGGAGAGTACCTGGCGGGAGAAAGCCTGCGGAACCCCGGAGTCACGATTCTCTACGCAAAGGAAAGCCTGGCGCCGCTGCCGCAGGGCCAGGGGTCCGTGCCCGTCTCAGGTGGGCGCAAGAGGCCATTTGGAGGTTCCGCGGTACACCCAAGGCCAAAGAGCGGATTCTGATTAAACTGAACGGACGCGCCGGGTGGTTGAGAAGCGGGGCTGAAAGCCAAGTCTCAAGCCCTGATGACCCGGCAATCCTACCAACCCTCTTCGGCCAACTCCCGTTCACGTTCCCGGCGCCGCTCTTCCAACAGTTCGTCGCACATGGAGGGGCCTCCGGCTGTCAAAACGCACAACTTCTCGATCAGCCGCCACCCCAACAGCCGCCGGGCAGCCAAGGCCTTAGACTCAGACTCAGGAGGAAGCGAATCCTCTTCCGGCTCCTTGATTTCGTCGTTTTCCATGCCTTGATTATCTCGCAAATAGGCTGTTCCAACTCAACAGCGCATGCAAAGCAGTAAGTGGCTTGGCCTTACTGCTTCGCGGGCGGCGGAGCTTCCGCGGGAAGTATGGTGATGGTAATGATATTCGATTTCACAGTTCCGATTCCTAACTCTTTTGGCAATTTCCGTTCCACCTGGATAGTGTACTTGCCGGGGCGACTCATCTCGTAGTATAGAGTAACCATAAGTTCCTCCTTCCAACTTTCCCCGGGTTTATACTGAAAGAGCATACCGCTCCCGAAGCCCCTGTGGTTAGGATCACGCAGTTCTCTCATCAACTCCGTCTCAGGCACTGGAGAGCCTTCTTCATCCCGAACATCGATGACGTAGTACGGAGGGTAGTCGATACTCATACTGGACACAATCTTGTGTGAATGATTTGCCAGATCGACTAGAACATACACGGGCGAACCTGCTATTACAACTCCCGTTCCGACTGTTGTGTCACCTTTTGACGGGCTTAGTTTGATTGAAAGCGGCGCTTGGGAGCAAACTGTTTGCGTTGTGCCGATGATTGCCGCGATTGCGAACAACTGAAACAATCTCGATCGAATCCTCATGGTGATTTCGCTGCCCATTTCTTGTTGGTAAATCAGTAGCACTTTCCATTCTGCGCAAAACTGTTCCATGTCGGATAGCCATAATCTGAAGGAAAAGCAAAGTAATCTGAACCGTCTTACTGGACTGTCCCCTGCGGCCTCAGCCGGCGCAAATCTAGCGCGCACTCCAGTGCATTTTGCGCGTTCAGCCGCAGATTGTCCGATGCAGCCCACAGCCACAGCCGCGAAGTCTGATTTGCGTTCCGCGCTCCCGCCAGCTCCGGCCGCAGCCGCACCAGCACATCGTTGCGCCCCATAGCGGCCAGGTTCGACGGCGAATCGGTATCTTCCAGCACCAGGTCCACGTGTTCGCCGCTCAGAGCCTCTTCCAGCGCGGAAATCTCCACCGCGCGCTCCAGCTCCACGGCAATCGAAAAGGTGTGGCCGTGAAAGACGGGCGCATGAATCACCTGCAGGGCGAGCGCGGGCCAGCGCCCTTGAGCCAGGGCGTCATAGTGGCGGCGAATCCGCGCCTCCATCGCGCCCAGGCTGACAGCCGCACTCTCGCCCAGGCTGCTGAGCAGGTTATAAGCCGCCTGGGCGTCATAAATCGCGCGCGGCATGCTCTGGAAGCTGAGCAGGCTTACCGTCTGCTGGTGCAGTTCGTCCATCGCGGCGCGGCCAAACTCGCTGGCCGGCTCGAGCACCGTAGCTGCGGCAAAGCGCACCGGGGCGGCCTGCTGCAGCCGCTCCAGAACCAGCGCCAGCGCCAGCGCCGCCGGATGCGCCGGGCAAACCGCCGGCGTAAACAAATCCGGCGTCACCGCCCGAGAACCCAGCCACGGAGCGCGGATCAGCACGCCCGTCTCCTGGTCCAGCGCGCCTGAAAGGTCGAGCACCGTGGAACCGGAGCGCAATGCCTGCCGCCAGTGCTTGCGCGTCAGGTTCTCCGTGCCGGCAAAAAAAGTGAAGTCCATGCGCTCAAAGGCATCCGCGCCGATGGCCTGGACGAAGGTCACCTCGTCCCCTACCTGGTCCAACTGGCCTTGCGCCTCTTCCTCGTCCAGCAGCACCAGGCTGGCGGCGGCGAGAGGCGACTCCGACAGGACTTCCTTCAGCTCCCGGCCCAAGAGCGTAGAGGCTCCGGCAATAGCGATCTTGTACACAGGCATCCTTATTGGGGTTGGAAAAGCTACAGGGGTCTCAACGGATCTGGTTCTGCCGCGGCTGCTTCGGGGATGGGATCGCCAGCTGGCCTTCTGCGCCGCCGGCGCTGCCACGAATAGGCCGCCCGCGCCCAGATACCCGAAAACATGTAGAGCAGCGCCCACGCGAAGAGCACGACCTGGGAGTAACGGAAGATGAAATAAAACACAATCGACAGCAAAAACAGAAGCTGGAATGGATGGCTGCGGGAGAAGTTGATCTCCTTGGCCGACCAGAAGCGCCAGGTGCTGACCATCAGGAAGCCGCTCAGCCCCACCAGGATCAACCACGGGATGGCGACCCACCACGCTTGCACCGGAATGCCGTAGAAAAAATGGACGGTGGCTGCCAGCAGGCCCGCCGCGGCGGGAATCGGCATGCCGACAAAATACTTGCGTCCCGGCCTGCCCGGATTGCGCGGCTGCGCATCGTGCGAGATGTTGAAGCGGGCCAGCCGCGAGACCCCGCCGATGAGAAACAGAAAACAGATGAAGGCCCCAGCCTGTTGCAAATGCAGGTGTAATTGGGGGTTGATGGAATCGGGGAGGAAATGGAATCCCCAGATGAGCGCCAGCAGGCTGGGCGCCACGCCAAAGGTGATGGCGTCGGCCAGCGAGTCCAACTCCTTGCCAAACTCGCTGCAGGTGTTGGTCATGCGGGCGATGCGTCCGTCCAGCGCGTCAAAGGGAATGGCGAAGAGGATGGCGATGGCCGCCCAGTCCAGATGCGTCTCCGCGTTGCCGTTGCCGCTGATGGCCTTGATGGTCTCTGTGATGGAAAAGAAGCCGGCGGCGATGTTGCCCACGGTAAACAACGACGGCAACAGGAACATGCCGCGGCGCAGCCGGGCCTTTGCCCTGGCTTTGGCCAGCGCCGGATCGCGGCCGTTCACAGTCCCGCTCCGTTGGTCACTGCCGCCAGCACGCTCGATCCGCCCTTGACCCGCTGGCCCACCTTCACGCACAAAGCGGCTTGGGCCGGCAACAGCACATCCACCCTGGAACCGAATTTGATGAGGCCCACGCGCTGCCCGCGCTCCACCGTATCGCCCTCCTTGAAGTTGAAGACGATGCGCCGGGCCAGCAGTCCGGCAATCTGCTTGAAGGTGACCTCGATGCCCTGGCCGCGCACGGTGACCACGTTCTGCTCGTTGCGATCCGCCGAAGCCGGGTTCATGGCGTTCAGATATCGGCCCTTGCTGTAGCGCACATCCGTGAGCACGCCGCCTATCGGCGAGCGGTTCACGTGTACGTCAAAGACACTGAGAAAGATGCTGATCCGCTGCTTTGGGCCCTCGGGAGTGGCGATTGCGGCCGTCTCGGTCACCAGCCCGTCTCCGGGCGAAACAATCAAACCCGCGCCGGCAGGAACCGTCCGCCGGGGGTCGCGGAAGAACCAAAGAAAAAACGCCGCCAGCAGCACCGGCGCAATGCCCCAGGCCCAACTGCCCGTGGCCCACTTGAGCGCCGCCGCCACCGCCAGCAAGCTCAAACCGTAGATGTAACCGTCACGAACCATCGTCCCCAACGATTATACGGTCATCCCGCCAGGACCTGTGCGCGGATTGCCCGCACACTGCCCGCGCTGAGGCCGCCCGTGGCCGCCGCTTCGCAAATTGCCTGCAAAACCCGTTCCAGGAAAGCCTTAAGCGACGGCCGGCGACCGGCGCTCCAAGGCGAAGATCAGGTCTTTGGCGTGCAGCTTGAGCTTCTTCAGGCGCACTTCCTCGAGTTGTTCATCTGCGGAGAGATAAGGCTTTTGAAGCAATTCTTCCAGCCGCTGAGCGTATCGATGATGTTCGGCATGCAGGCGATCGATTTCTTCGCTCAGCGTGGGATCCTGTACTTCATCCATCAAGCACCTCCCTTATTACAGAACAATTACATATACCGCCGCCGCCGCGCAATCTGCAAGATGGATACCGCCGGAAAATAAGCGAAAGTCATATGAAACAGCGGATTCCTGGACGAAAATCATCCAGTCCCGCCGGCGATCGCGGCCAGGGGGGTTCGCGCAGCACCGGCGACCGCGCCCGCTTGAGTCACTCGAGCCGCAATCCGAGCAGAAGCGCATCTTCTTGAGAATCAGCGTAGTAGCGCGGCCTGCGCCCGGTTTCGACGAATCCTTGGGCGTGGTAAAAGGCCAGCGCCGGGCAGTTCGAGGCGCGCACCTCCAGCATGACCTCAGTAACCTGCGCCACCCTCAGCTTCTCCACCATGGCGGCGAAGAGCCGCCGGGCTACCCCGCGGCGCTGGTCCCCGGCAGCCACGGCGATCGTTTCCAGTTCGCCCCGCGGCGGCAGCACACTGGCCACCGCAAAGCCCACAACTCCGGCTTTCGGGTCCTCAGCCACCAGCGCGATCCTCCGCGGAGCGCCTTGCGGTTCCAACGCGGCAAGGTACGCCGCCAGCGTCCAGTGGGGCGCGTCCCTCAGACGCCGCTCGATCTCCATCACCCGGTCCAGGTCCGCCGGGGTCATGCGCCGAATCCGCGCTTGTCCAGAATCGGGAGTCATGCGCCGCGCGGCCCCGACCCAGCCGCCTCGCCAAAGATCTCCGCATCCGAGCGCCGCAGATAGTGCCCGTCGAGCAGCGCCAGGTCCACAAACTCTCCGGCAGCCACCCGCTCCGCGCAAAGCTGCAACGCATCCGCCGCGGTGGGCGCCAGCGTTCGAACCAACTGTGCAGCCGGCCACGCCGAGGCCAGCAGCGCCTGGGCGGCATCGTCGCAGACGGCAATCCGCGGCGGCGGGTGCGAGAGGTCCGCAAGCTCGTGGACGCCGGCCAGCAGTTCCCTATAAGAATGGCCGGTTGAGAGATGAGATTTCCCAGGTCCCAAAATCGGGACCTGGGGCACCCGGCCTTCTTGTTCGTCAATCCGCAAAAACACCTCATGGCGATGCGCATCGAGGGCCGCTGACGGCACACCGGCCATACACGCCAGCGACGAAGACCTGTCGCTGGGGACCCCGGCTTTCCAGGCCAGCACCTCCAATCGCGAAACGGCCGCCACCGGAATCCGCGCAGCCTCGGCCAGTCCCTTCACCGCGCTCAGCCCCACCCGCACGCCGGTAAAGCTGCCCGGCCCGTTCACGGACACTATGCAGCCAAGCTCCCTCAGCTCGACGCCTTCGCGTTTCAGCAGCTCTCCCACGGCGGCTACCAGCGTGGCCGAATAGCTGCGCCCCGCCAACTCGATCTGGCCAAGAATCTCAACGAATTGGCCGGAGAGACGCCCCAGCGCCACCGAGCCCGAGGGGCCGCAGGTGTCGATGGCGAGCAGAAGATTGGAGGTCATGGTTTTGTTTCTGCTACTTTACTTGACTCAAACCTTCCAAGATTGATTGGAGAGCACTGACATTCATAGAGTCGCAAATATCTTCAATGCAATCGGTGTAAGCCACTCTGGGACCGAGCAGAGCATCTTTGATCAGGAACGTCTTGAAACCCAAGTCCTTGGCCCCGAAATAGGAGGCGAGCACGCATCCGGTGGAACTCAACCCACACAAAAACACCGTATCGCATCCAGCCTCGCGCAATATCCCTTCGAGCGGAGTGTTCTTGAAAGAATTCGGAAAGTTCTTGACGATCCTGATATCGCCGGTCGTGATTTTAATCGCAGGATCGTAGCCAAACTCCTCGGAATCCGGCGATGGGCCACGCAACGGGTCCGTATGGTAGATGCAGCACACAGGAAGGCCACGCCCGCGAAAGAGGTCGATGGCCAAGTTGATGAAGAGCGGCGCGATCTTCCTGTGGTCCTTAGCCATGTAAGGCAGAAACGCGTTCTGCACATCGATCACCAGAAGAGCCGGCTTCATCTCTCTTTCCCTTTCCAACCGAGAATCGAGTCATTGACCGGATCTGACCCGATCGAACCGGTACGAGCCCACGAACCAGAATACTCCTGAGCGGACACGAATGGAGGAGACCTTACACTGCGGCCAGCGCCTGCTCCAGGTCGGCGATCAGGTCTTGCTTGTCCTCGATGCCCACCGAGAGCCGCACCAGCCCCTGGGTGATGCCCAGAGACTCGCGCAACTCGTCGCTGAGCGCCGCGTGGGTGGTGGTGGCCGAGTGCGAGGCCAGCGACTCCACCCCGCCCAGCGATTCCGCGCTGAGGAATATCTTGATCGCGCCCAGGAACCGCCCGGCGGCCTCGCGCGAGCCGAGGTCGAAGCTCATCATAGAGCCAAATCCTTTTTGTTGCTTCACGGCCAGATCGTATTGCGGATGGCTCTTCAGCCCCGGATAGGCCAGGCGGCTCACCTTGGGATGGGTGGAAAGATACTCCGCCACGGCGCGGCCATTTTCCTCGTGCTGCCTGATGCGCAAGGGCAGGGTTCTGATACCGCGCAGCACCAGGAAGCACTCGAAGGGCGACATGACCCCGCCGGCGGCCTTCTGCACCAGCAGAAAGCGCTCCTTGTGCTCGGGCGTGGAGCCGATCAGCGCGCCGCCCAAGCCGTCGGAATGGCCGTTGAGGTACTTGGTCGTGGAATGCATCACGATGTCGGCGCCCAGCGCCAACGGGCTCTGCAAGACCGGCGACAGGAAGGTGTTATCCACGCTGACTTCGACGCCGCGAGCGTGGGCAATCTTGCTGACGGCGGCAATGTCGGTCAATACCATCAGCGGATTGCTGGGCGTTTCGAGGTGGACCAGCTTGGTCGTAGGGCGGATGGCCGCGGCGACCGCAGCCAAATTGCTGGTGTCAACATACTCGATGTCGATGCCGTAGCCGGCCACAATCTGATTGAAGAGGCGCACCGTGCCGGCATACACATCTTTGCAACAGATCAGGTGGTCGCCGGCGCGCAGCATGGCCACCAGCGCGGAGATGGCCGCCATGCCGCTGGTGAAGGCATGACCGCTGTGTCCGCCTTCGAGCGTGGCCAGAGCTTCTTCCAGACGGTCGCGCGTGGGGTTGCCGGCGCGCGAGTAGTCCCAACCCTTGTCGGCGCCGATGCCGGTCAGTTCAAAGGTCGATGACAGGTAAACAGGCACGTTCACCGCGCCCGTAAGAGGGTCGGGGTACTGCCCGGCATGAACGGCAAGGGTCGAGTATTTGTATGGGGAAGGGTTCATGGTTTGCGTTTCAACTCCTGGTTTCAGCTTATCGCGGCGCCGCGGGTTTTTTGGCCATACGCACTACCGGGAAGTAGCCGGTGCGGGTGCGGACATTGAGCTTGCCGCCGCCCTTGCCCTCGGCGGTCACCACCACCCGCCGGAAGCCAGGCTCCGTGGTCGGCTTTGTGGAGCGGTAGCCCAGCGTGTACTGGTTGCGGATATCCCGCGCCACCTCGGCGGCGATCTGATCGATTTCTTCGATGGACTTGGGAAAGAAGGCCATCCCGCCGGTCTCGGTCGAAAGCATCTCCAGCGCCCGCCGCGCGTGGCGCACCTCGGCGCGGCTCATCTCGTCGCCAAATAACAATCCAATGGAGTAGATGACCGGCCCGGAAAGCTGCTGGATGCGGCGGATGGTCTGTTCCAGGTTGAGCGTCGAGGCGTTGTCTTCGCCGTCGGTAATGAGGATGAGCACCTGCTTGGGGCGCTTGGCGTCGGCCACCAGCTTGTCCGCCGAGGCCACCACGGCATCGTACAGCGCCGTGCCGCCGCGCGACTCGATGTGCGCCAGCCCGTCGCGCAGTTTGTTCACGTCGGAGGTGAAATCCTGGTCGATGAAGGCCTCGTCGGAGAAGTTCACCACAAAGGCCTCGTCCTGGGGGTTGGAGGCCTGGATCAGGTCCAGCGCGCTCTTGTTCACCGATGGGCGCTTGCGGGACATGGACCCGGAGTTGTCCACCACTATGGCGATGGAGACCGGAAGGTCGGTGTGCTGAAAACTGATGAGGGTCTGCCTGACCCCGTCCTCGAGGACCTGGAAATTGTCCTTCTTCAGGTCCGGCACCAGCCGGTTGCCCTCCAGCACCGTGCAATTCAGCACCACCTCTTCTACGTCGGCGTGCAGAACGAAGCCCGCTCCCTCCTTGCGCAGAGGCTCTGCGGAACTCGCGGGCGGCTCGGCATCCGGCGAGCGCACCGGGTCGCGGTCCACGGTCAGCGACGGAGCCTGGGCGGGAACTGACGGGGACGGCGATTGCTGCGCCGGCAGCGAAGACGCTCCCGCGGACAAAAGAACCACGAGAACCGCGTTATGGCAAAGGCGCATAGGAACCGGTGCGAGCATGGACGGTCAGCGAAGACAGTCCTTGCGGAGGATTCAGCTTCACCTTCACTTTACGCTACCTGCCGTTGCGGGTCAGGTCCCTGGGCCGGAAGCCGATCATAAATTGGTTGCGCAGCTCTTCCCGTCACCAGCCGGTTCATGGGATCGGTCACAGTAACCGGCGCCGGCACTGTGTCCACATTCATCCGGATGAACGAGCCGGGACGGACTTTCAGCGCTTCGGGGCCCGACACAGCGGGCGCTTCCGTCCTTGCCGGAGCTCCCGTGCCGGTCGTGGACACATCTGGCGGCGGCGGCCGGGCTGGCAATTGTCATGTGTTAGGGTTGATAGGCCGCGCGTTGAGTGCCGCGATTGGAGCGCGAGCCCGCGGATTTCAAATGAAGACATTACCAAAGCCAGGCGAACCGGTTACAATTTCGTCACCACACGAGCCGATTCATTTTATACTTTTGCCTGGGAATGTAAACTGACACAAAAGTGTCACCAGGGAAACGGACGTGTGACTCAGAATGACAAAAAGAGGGAATCGAAAGGATTAGGCATGGAAGATATATTGGCTCCAACCAGCGGGGATAAAAAAATGGCGACCATGCTGTCGATACACGATTTTTACAAGGGGGATCCCCTTGCCGGTCCAACGATGAGACCGGAGTCGATTTCGGAAATTGACGTGCGTCAGACAATTCTCGAGGATCTCGCATTGAAGATTCTCTATCTGTCCGGCTCTCTGTCCATTCTTGATCTGTCCAAAAAGACCCGGCTCAGCTTCGAAGTGGCAAACGAACTGTTTGGCCGGCTACGAGCGGAACGGTGCTGCCAGATCACTGGAATGGCCGGCAATATTCCTCATATTGCCATCACCTCCGAGGGCCGGACGCGAGCGATGGAACTGCTATCCCAGAGCCAGTATGCGGGCCCCGCGCCGGTGTCTCTGGATAGCTACGTTCGGCAGACACGAAAACAAGGCGTGCAGAACGTGGAGGTGCATCCCGCTGACGTGCAGCGAGCCTTTGCCCATCTTGTGGTCGACGACAAGAAGTTGCGGCAGTTCGGAACAGCGCTCAACTCCGGGGCCGCAATTTTCCTCTATGGCCCGCCAGGAGTGGGGAAGACCACATTTGCCGAGACATTATCGCGGGTGATAGCCGAGGATGCGGTATGGATACCGTATGCAGTGGAAATCGATGGTCAGATCATTACTGTATACGATCCAGCGATTCATAAGCGTTCACGGGAGTCGGAACCCGAAAACCGGGACGAGCGCTGGGTGATGTGCTATCGTCCCACCGTTCTCGTCGGCGGAGAGCTGACTGTGGAGATGCTGGACCTGCAGTTCAACCCGAATACGAAATTCTATGTCGGCCCGGTGCAGATGAAAGCCAACAATGGGGTCCTGATCATCGATGATTTCGGACGCCAGCGCGTTACTCCGGCCGAGTTGCTCAACCGCTGGGTCGTTCCCCTCGATCGCAAGATCGATTTTCTGACTCTGGCGGGAGGAAAGAAGATCGAGATGCCCTTCGAAATGCTGGTGGTCTTTGCATCCAACATCGATCCGGCCGAGCTAGTGGATGCCGCGTTCCTGCGCAGAATTCAAACCAAGATTCATGTTGGCGCGTGCACCGACGAAGAGTTCTGCGACATTTTCCGCCGGGTTGCAAAAGAGCATGAAATCGAAGGGGACGCCGGCATATGCAAAGACCTGATCGATTTCATCCACGAGGCCCTGGGGCAGGAGTTGCGATCCTGCTATCCCCGGGATATCGTGAACCAGGTTCGCTGGGCCGCTCGATATGAAGGCAAAAAGCCGTATCTCAATCGCGAGGCCTTGATGCGGGCCGTAGAGGCGTATTTTCTGCCCAAGGCCTGAGGAACCGCGGCGGCAACCGAGACTGGCAATCCAACCATGTCCGAGTAAAGTCGCTCCTCACTGAGCGCCGCGACAGGAGCGTGAGCCTGCGCATTTCACACGGGGACACGTCCCACTTGCTCACGCGGCAGGCCCAGAGCGAAACCACGATTGGTGTACCCAGGCCACGACTCTAAAGTGTTGATTTCCTTGAGAAATCAACACCCTGTATAAGGTTTATCAGGGCACGTTTATCGTGGTTTCGCGCTGGTCAAATGAACACTCCGCGGCTTGGCGCTACCCCAGCGCCTGCACCGCCCCGTTGCCCACGACTCCCCGGCGCGCTCCACCCAACCCTGGTCTCTGATTCCCCTCCTCTTGGTTGCCAATCCCCGCGCAGGAGCTGAAAAACAGTTTTTTCAATTTTCCACAAAAAAAGACTTGACATCCGATACTATGTGATACATAGTGTGTATAAAACACTATGTAACACCTGGTACACACCATGAATCCAGAACACTTTGAGAATCTCCGTCTCGAACTCCGCCGCGGCTGCCTGGTACTGGCCGTCCTGGCGGCGCTGCGCCGCGAGCAGTACGGTTACACGCTGCGCAAAACCCTCTCTGAGCACGGCCTGGAGATCGATGAAGGCACGCTCTACCCCTTGTTGCGCCGGCTGGAAAGCCAGGGACTCCTGGCCAGCGAGTGGCGCGAGGAAGAGAAGCGAAAAAAGCGCTTCTACCTGCTCTCCACTGCCGGCGCCGAAGTCCTGGAACTGTTGCTCGCCGAGTGGCACAACCTCGATTCCTCAATCCAAGCAATCCTGAAGGAGAAAAGTCATGGAACTGATTGAACGCTATCTGCAAGCCGTCAAATTCTGGCTGCCCAAGCGGCAGAAGGACGACATCATCGCGGAACTATCTGACGACATTCACGCCCAGGTTGAAGAGCGGGAGACATCCCTGGGCCGCAAGCTGACCGAGGCCGAAGTCGAAGAGATACTCAAACAACGCGGCCACCCCCTGCTGGTAGCCAACCGCTTCCTGCCGCAGGAGTCCCTGATCGGGCCGGTTTTCTTTCCCATTTACCGTTTTGTGCTGAAGATATTTGCCTTCGGCTACCTTCTGCCCGCTACGCTGGTGTGGATCGGGCTGATGATATTCAACCCGTCTTATCGTTTCGAACAGACCCATCCCTCGTGGTTTGGCGCATTCGCGTCGTTGTTCAGCTACTTGTGGTTCGCCACCTTTCTAACGGCCGGTACGGTCACCATCGTCTTTGCTGTTTTGGAGCGGTTTCAAACCAGGGTGCATTTCTTCGACCGCTGGAGCCCGCGCAAACTTCCGCCCGTCCGCAACCTCAACCTGATTCCGCGCTCTACCTCTTCGTTCGAACTTGCGGTCAGTCTCATCTTCTTCGTCTGGTGGGCCGTTTACGCGCACTCTCTGGAAATGCGGTTCGGCTCCGTTCTCCATATCTCCTTCCAACCGCAGTGGCTTTGGTTCTTCTGGGGCTACCTTGCGCTGTCGCTGGGCAATGCCGCGCTTTCCTCCGCAAACCTGCTGCATCCCTATTGGACGATGACTCGCGCCAAGCTTCGTCTCTTCTCTGATGCCGTGGGAGCAGCGCTCTTCTGCTGGCTCATGCAGGCCAACGCCCTGGCCGGATTCGCTATCACCAATCTGCCTGCCGAAAAAGCGACGGCTCTCGCGCAGGCTATCAATCACTGGATGACCACGCTCTTTCCGGCGGCAATCGTCGTCGGTTTAGTGGTGATCGCAACAGGCATCTATCGAATCGTGCGTCTGAAACCGGCAGAAGGGAACTCTTTGCCGTAATCGGAAGAAACAACTCCCATGGAATGCAACTGCGCTGAGCAGATTTCTGTCTCACCGGGTGAACAGCTTGCAGAGATGAATCCCAGATTTACTGTGCCAGCCCTTTGACGGCTGGCGTAGGCACCTTAACAAATGCAAAGGAGACCGGAATGACAACGACAAACGCAGTACAAGTTACCGCCGCCCAGACCGGATCGGCGTCGAAGTATAACTATGCAATCGGCTATCTTCGCGGCTTCATCGTTGCGCTGGTTGTAGCGCATCATGCGGCGCTGGCATATTACCCGCTTCCACTGTCGCCGCCCGCTTCGCTTGTCGATCAGCCCCGCTGGTGGGGGGCATTTCCCGTTCTCGATGCGCACAAATGGAGCGGTTTCGCCTTCTTCGCCGGCTTCAACGACACCTTCTTCATGTCGCTGATGTTCTTTCTCTCCGGCTTGTTTGTCTGGCATGGCCTGGCAAGAAAGGGCGCCGCGAAGTTTGTGCGCGACCGCCTGCTGAGACTTGGACTTCCGTTTGTCGTGGCGGCCGCCATTCTCGCGCCGCTTGCGTACTATCCGACGTATCTTCAGGAATCGACGCATGCTGGTCTCGCCGGGTACTGGCATCAATGGCTCTCGCTGGGTAACTGGCCGGCCGGACCCGGATGGTTCCTCTGGCTTCTGCTGGCCTTCGACCTGGTTGCCGCATTGCTGTTTGTCCTGGCGCCCCGGTGGGGCCAGGCGATCGGCGCACTGACTTCGGGTGCGGGTCGCAGGCCGGTGCTCTTCTTTGCCGCGCTGGCTGCCGTCTCCGCTCTGGCCTACATTCCCCTGGCGCTCCACTTTTCGCCTCTGAACTGGACGGCATTCGGCCCGTTTACCTTCCAGACCAGCCGGATACTTCACTACCTGGTGTACTTTCTGATTGCGGTTGGCGTGGGAGCATGGGGCATGGATCGCGGTCTGCTCGCGCCGGACGGAAAGCTCGCCCGGCGCTGGCCGCTGTGGGTCCTGGCCGCTTTGGTTTTCTTCGCGGCGGCAACGGCGGTCACACTGATCGCTCTCACATCAGGGAGTCAATCGCAGGGATTGGCCATCGCCGCAGACGCGGGATTTGTGCTCTCCTGCGCGGCCTCCTGCTTCGCGTTTCTGGCGCTGTTCCTGCGCTTCGCGCGATCCAGCTCGCGCCTCTTCGACAGTCTTAGCGCCAATTCATACGCAATCTATCTCGTGCATTACGCTTTCGTGAATTGGCTGCAATACGCGCTCCTTCCGGCATCGCTTCCCGCGGTCGTGAAGTGGGCGATCGTATTAGCCGGCGCGCTGGGGCTAAGTTGGGCCACGGCGGCAACGATTCGCCGCATTCCTTCAGTGGCGCGGG
>JBEKZR010000052.1:0-14588 GCA_049509715.1 Occallatibacter sp.
ATGCATGTAGCCGCTGACCGGCTGGAGCGAGCCATCGCTGCCCATGAGCCGGTTCTCCTCTACGGCGACTACGACGTGGACGGCGCCACCGCCGTCGTCCTGCTCAAAACCGCCATTGAGATGCTCGGCGGCACGGCCCGCTTTCACGTCCCCCACCGTCTCCGCGAGGGCTACGGCCTGCAATCAAGCGTCCTTGAAGCAGCCCACGCCGAAGGCGTCCGCCTGGTCATCACCGTGGACACCGGCATGAGAGCCTTTGCCGAGGCCGAGACCGCGCGCCGCCTGGGTCTGGACCTCATCATCACCGACCACCATCTTTGCCAGGCGGGCGACGCCGTTCCCGCCGCGCTTGCCATTCTCAATCCCAACCAGCCCGGCTGCTCCTATCCTGAAAAGTCCCTCTGCGGCGCGGCCATCGCGCTCAAGCTCGCCCAGGCCGTTCTCGAGCGCCGCGACACGGCCCGCACCCGCGAGAAAACCCTGCCCAGCTTTTTGAAGATGGCCGCCATCGCCACCATCGCCGACGCCGTGCCCCTCTGTGGCGAAAACCGCGCCATCGCCGCCCTCGGCCTCCGCGAGTTGCGCAAGCCCGTAGGCGTAGGCCTGCGCGCCCTCTTCGCCGCCGCCGCCCTCGACCCGTCAGCCAAACAGCTCACCGGCTTCGACGTCGCCTTCCGCCTCGCCCCGCGCATCAACGCCGCCGGCCGCATGGACGTTGCCTCCGACGTCATCGAGCTCTTTTCCACCCGCGATTCCGCTCGCGCCGCCGAACTGGCCGCCAAGCTCGAGCGCCTCAACCGTGAGCGCCGCTCGACCGAGGCCGCCGCACTCAGCGAAATCGAAACCCGCCTGGCCGCCGACGCCGAACTCGCCGCCGATCGCCTGCTCGTCATCGACGGCGACGGTTGGCATCGCGGCGTCATCGGCATCCTCGCCTCCCGCGTCGTCGAACGCACCGCCAAGCCCGCTATCGTGGTCAGCGTCGAGGATGGCGTGGCTCACGGCTCCGGCCGCTCCGTCGACGGCTTCCAGCTCCTTGACGCCATCGAATCCTGCTCCGATCTCTTCACCCGCTTCGGCGGCCACGCCTTCGCGGTGGGTTTTGCCCTGCCTGCCGCCGCGCTGCCTGAACTCAAGCGCCGCCTGCGCCTATACGCTGAAGAGCATTTGGCCGCCCGCGACCCCGAGCAACTTCTCCGCATTCACGCCGAGCTGCCCCTTGACCGCATCACCCCCGTGCTTGTCGGCTGGCTGCGCAAGCTCGAGCCGCTCGGCCACGGCAACCCCGAGCCGCTCTTCGTCGCCCGCGGAGCTCGCCTGCTCACCGGCCCGCGCATCCTGAAAGACCGCCACATCCGCGTCGAACTGGCCCAGGAACCCGCTCAAACCTCAGCCCACGAACCAGTCCACGCCGGCTCCAGCTCCGCCGTCCGCGCCGTCGGCTGGGACCTGGCCGCCCGCGCCGCCGCTCTTGGGCTGGCTCAAGGTTCGCTCATCGACCTCGCCTACCGCATCCGCGAGAACGACCACCCCGAGTACGGCGGCCTGGAAGTGGAGATCGCCGGCATCGAGCTGGCGCGCAACTGACGCGAAAAGGCCCACGGCGAACCGTGGGCCTTTGGGAATCGAAGGAATACTCCGCGTGAGCGGTCTTATTGAGGCTTGGGTTCGGGCTTCGGCTCAGCCTTGGGCTCAGCTTTCGGCGCAACAGCCTTGGGTTCTGCTTTAGGCGCAGCAGCCTGTGGTTCAGCTTTAGGTTCAGCCTTGGGTTCAGCCTGCGGTTCAGCCTTGGGTTCTGCTTTTGGCGCAGCAGACTGTGGTTCAGCTTTAGGTTCAGCCTTAGGCTCAGCTTTGGGTTCTGCTTTAGGCTCAGCCTTGGGTTCAGCTTTCGGCGCAGCCTGTGGTTCAGCCTTGGGTTCTGCCTTTGGTGCAGCAGCCTTAGGTTCAGCCTGTGGTTCAGCCTTAGGCTCAGGCTTGGGTTCAGCTTTCGGCGCAGCCTGCGGCTCAGCCTTAGGTTCTGCCTTAGGCTCAGCCTTAGGTTCAGCCTTGGGTTCTGCTTTCGGCGCAGCAGCCTGTGGTTCAGCCTTAGGCTCAGGCTTGGGTTCAGCTTTCGGCGCAGCTTGCGGTTCAGCCTTGGGTTCTGCCTTAGGCTCAGCCTTCGCCCCAGCCGGTGAAGCGTGCTTTTCCTCGGCCAGCGGCTTGGCCACCGCAAGGGTCTTTGGCTTCCCGCCATTGGCCTTGGCAAACGATGTCTTGTCGGCCTTGGCCGTAACCGCGTGCTGCGTCTGGAACGTGGTCGGAGCCACATGCGGCTCCTTTTCGACCGCCTGCTCGGCGGGCGTGGCCGTGTGCTGAATGCCGCCCGGACCCCCGGTGAAAGCAACGTGATTGGGGTTGGCAACGACGCCGGCTTGCACAATCGTAGTGTTCACGTAGGTCACGTGGATGATATTCACATCCACATGAGTGACCGCCGTGTTGTAGGCAAAGGAGCCACCCCGCCACTCGCCGCCGGCAAAGCCGATGCCGCCGTAGCCGAAACCGTAGTTCACGCCGCCATAGAAGCCAACGTGGTCGCCCCAGTAGCCGTCATGAAACCCATACTGGCCGTTGTTCCAGCCCCAGTATGGGGGCGTCCACAGTGCGCCCTGATAGGGAGCCGGAACCCACGCGCCTGGCACCCAGTAGTAGTCCCCATCGTCATTTGAATAGGCCCAGTACCCCGGCATCCACATGAGGTTCGGTTCGGGGCACACCGGCTGTTCATAGACCGGCAACTCAGGTGGAGCAAATCCGACACTGATGCTAAGGCTGAATTGCGCGTGCGAAGATGCCGGAATCACCGATACGAGCAGAGCAAGCAAGAGCCAACGCGCAGAGCGAAACAGTTGCATGAAAAGAACCTCCTCGTTCTTTCGTCCCTGTCCCGCTGGGAGAATCGACTCACTCTGAGCACAGCGAAAGCATGGGAATTACTCAGCCAGACTAGCCCGAGCCTTATTCCCGGTCTGGTCAAAACTGCACAGGAGGTTTTCGCTGCTTCAATCCTCTCGAGCTGCGCCGTTAGTAGCGATAACTGAGCCCCACGCCCACCACGTGGCGCGCCTCCAGATTCACTGGTAGAGAGGCCGGGGCGGGCGGCGGCAGGAAGGTAGGGGTCGATCCGATATTTCCCGCCACCTGGCCCACGCCGATATCGAAGCTGAAGTGCGGCTTGTCCCTCTGCGTCACCCGCACCGCGTAATCCATCGTTGTGGGAATATGAGCCCTGCCGCCCACCAGAGGGATGCCGTTGGGGAACATGGGGCCCAGGCCCTTCGATGTGCCCGGCTCCTGCGTAAAGCCCGCCGATGGCACGGCCACTATGCCCTTGCCAATGGGCAGCGGAATGCCCAGCCCGCCGAAGAGCCGCCCGCCAAAGCGCGTGCTCTGCCCGCCGATGCCGAAGATGGTGGCATTGGTGGCCTTCCAGCCGAAATTCGCCAGGAAGGGTACCGGCTTCTTGGCCCAGGTCTTGGTAACGGCTATGTAGACGTCGCCATTGGTGTAGGCTTTGGCCGCCGGGATGGCCACCGGGGTGCACAATGAGCTCTGAATGCAGTACTGATCGTAGAGTTCCACGGCGATCGGGCCCGCCTCGCCGGTGACAAACTTGTCGTTGGTGCGCACCACGCCGCCCACCGCCACGCCTGGCGTCCAGTCACCGAACTGGCCATCGTTGATGGCCACCACCTTGCCGTGAAAGACGTTCATGCCGGCGGAGTTCCAAAGCTGGCTTAAATCCTGTGTGGTGCCCGACCCGCTGTCGCCGAACTGGTGCACGCTGCGCGTGTAGCCGGCCTCCCCGCGACCGTAAAAGGCTTCCGTAATGCTGAAGGTCTCAATATTGCCGATCACCTTGGCGGAGTTGATGAAGTGGATGCCGACGGCCGGGTGGGAGAAGGCCTGGCCTTTTTCCATATAAACAACGTAGGCAGTGGGGGTCAGAAAGCCGCCGGTCTGGCCTTCTAGCGACATGTTTTGCGCATTCAGGCGGCTGGCGAACAGCAGAGCGGCCACAACGATGCCGCAGACAGTCAGTTTGCGGAGAGTGCCAGGATTCACTTTCAACTCCAGTGGAGCGGCCGCCGCGGCGGGCCTGCCTCCGGTGACGTTCGAGATTTAACCTCTTGTAACACAACCGCGGCAGCTTCGTCTCCCTCATTTTTCAGGTGACCGGTCGTTCCGGTCCAGAGTAGTTATGGCCCCTGCCGGTTCAGGAGCCTGGTTGTTCGGGTGGTAAACTCACCCCATGCCGCGCGGTTTCCTCATCACCTTCGAAGGTCTGGACGGTTCCGGCAAGACCACTCAAATCAAGCGCCTGGCCGCCTGGCTCAGGAAACGCAGCCGGGCAGAGTCCCCCGTTCTCGCCCGCCAGCCCGGCGGAACCGCCACCGGCGACCGCATTCGCGCTCTGCTGCTCGACTCCCGCTCCACCGCCCTGGCCCCCATGGCCGAAATGGCCCTCATGTTCGCCGACCGCGCCCAGGCCATCGCCGAGGTCATCCGGCCCGCCCTCGACCAGGGCAAAATCGTCCTCTGCGACCGCTTCACCGACTCCACTGAAGCCTACCAGGGTGGCGGCCGTGAGCTCGGCTCCGCGCCCGTCCTCGAACTCCACCGCCTCCTTTGCGCCAACCTCCAGCCCGACCTCACCCTCCTGCTCCTGCCCTCGCTCGAAGCCTCGCTCTCCCGCGCCCGCAGCCGCAATCAGCGCGCCAGCGCGAAAACCGGCCGGGACGAAGGCCGCTTCGAGCTGGAACAAGACGCCTTCTACCGCCGCGTCTGGCTTAAATACCGCGAGATCGCCGCCCGCGAACCAGCCCGCGTCGTCCTCATCGAAGGCGACCTCTCCATCGACCAAGTCCACGAAAAAATCGTAGCCGCCGTCTCCGAGCGGCTCTTCGCCCACACCAAAAGCGCCTGATCGATCGGCTTTTCCCGTCAAGTCCTGGGATATAATTCCGCCAAAGCCTCAATGACTTCAATCCACTCATTTAGCGAGACTGAATGATGCCGATTCGTCGCACTTTTTCTGCCGCCGCCATCCTGCTCGCAGCGCCCCTTCTTTACTCCCAGGCCTCCGAGTCCGCCATCGCCAGGCAGATCGGGAACCTCCGCTCGGTTCCCACCGCCCAACGCCCAGAGGCCACTATCAAGATCGCCACCGATATCCGTACATTGCCCGCCGGGCCGGACAAACTCAAGCTGGCCGACTCTCTTGCCCATTTGGTTACCGAAGGCGATCAGGGAATTGCGGCTTTGCAGGCCGTCGCCGACGCTCTCTCGCAGGCGCTTGCAGAGTCGCCTGTTCCCGTCAAAGGCGACAATCCGCCGGAGCCGTACCTTGAACTGGCCAGCCTGGTTCGCTACGAAAGCGTCACCACATCCCTGAAAGACCCTCTCTTGGCCAAAGCCAGCCAGGTCCTCGTCGCGAACGACGCGGACGTCGAAAAAGCCGACTTCACCCTCAAGGATCTGCACGGGAAAAAGGTTACCCTCTCCGAACTTCGCGGCAAGATCGTCATGGTCAACTTCTGGGCCACTTGGTGCAGCCCCTGCCGTCTCGAAATGCCCGACCTCGACAAGATCTATACTCACTTCCAGCCGCAGGGTCTGGTCGTCCTCGCCATCACCGACGAGGACGCCTTCAAGGTCAATTCCTTCATCGCCCCCATGGGCTATCACCCGCCCGTCCTTATCGATACAGGTGGCGCGGTCCACAAGCTCTTCCACATCCAAGGCATTCCCAAGACCTTTCTGTTCAATCGCGACGGTAAGCTGATCGGGGAAACCATCGACCAGTGCACAGGTCTTCAGTTCCTCAAGATGCTCTCCAAAACCGACCTCCATCCCTGACGCCTGCCAGTTTCAGCGTAACTCATTGATAACGAGTGAGCTATACATCTCCTCTTGCGGATTCTCCGAACTAAGGCAGTTTATTTGAAATAACTTATCTCTTGGCCCCTCACTCTCCCTGAGGTTTCCCAAGGATCGATTCCCAGGTTCGCAAACAACTGAAGCAAAACGGGATTGCCGCCACAATAAGTTCTTCTGCTGTACCCGCCGGCGGCACGCGAGCTATTTAGGGTGTATTCTGAATGCAGTAGCCAAGATATATTTCTTTCGCCTCGAGCTTTCATCGCTTCGTTCCTGACGAGCATCGTTCAAGCAAGCAACCGAACCCCCTGGAGTTGCGATGGGCATCCTCAAGATAAGCGGCATAAACGATCATCTATCAGCGGGCTCGAACACGAGTCGGCATTCGCCCAGGCCAGTGGGCCAAGCCTCTCGAGCCAGTCTTAGAGCCAATCCTTTTCAGATCGAGCCGGACAGAACAAGGGCCGGCAGACTGACTTTTACCGAAGACTTCACGCGGGAACATTCTCTCTCCGGCTCGCGCATCGCTTCGGTCGGGATTTCAGGCAGTTTTTGAACCGCGGCCGGATCTCAGTTGCCGCGGGTCCGGCGGAAAACCGCAGGGGGTAGGTATGAGTTGCTTAATCTGCAAAGATATGGAACGAGATTTTGAGGCCAGGCACAGCGAGTATCTAGAAGCTCGTTCCTCTGCGTATTACGGGGTCAGCAGGAAGTTTGCGGCAGTTAAGAATGTCGATATGGAGCGCGCTAAGAACGATTTGGAGGAGCACCAGTTGGTGTGCGTCTCCGCTGTCAAGGACTCTGCGCTCTAATTGTTACGCAACCTGTCAATTTGCAGTACTGTCGATTCTCTTCTGTGCCCGCTCCCGGTCCAGCGACTGCTGACCGCGGGCAGCAACCGGGTTTCCCCTTCAGCTTCGGGCAATGCCGCCTTCTCCTCGGAAAAGGCGGCACAGCTATTCCGGCTCCGTATCTGATGGGCACAAACAGCCCTCTAGCTTGCCGCGCCGGCCTTTGTGGCCGCTTCCACCTCGATCAGCTTGCCGCTCTTTACGTCATAGACGTAACCGTAGATAGGGATCGAACGGGGAATGAGCGGATGGTTGCGTATGCGAAGCACGTCGTCGACCACCGCCTGCTTCTGGTCTCGGAAGGTAAGCCATTCGATGAATTCGCCGGCCCGCGAGCCGGGCCCTTTGCCCACGTCCCTGAAGCCCGACGAGGTCAGCTCTGCGGTTTCCAGGCTGTTGTTGAGCAAGCCGCGGATGACTTCGTTGGTGAAGAACTCCATGCCGCATTCGGTGTGATGGATCACGAAGAACTCGCGCGTGCCGAGCAGCTTATAGCTGATGACCAGCGAGCGGATGGCGTCATCGCTGGCGCGACCGCCGGCGTTGCGGATGACGTGCGCGTCTCCCTCCGCCAGCCCGGCGTATTTGGCCGGATCGAGCCGGGCGTCCATGCACGTAAGCACGGCGAAACGCCGGGCGGGCGGAACGGGAAGTTTGGCCCTGTCTCCAAACGATCCGCTGTACTTCTGATTCGCGGTTAAGACCTCGCTGAGGACACTACTCATCATTTTCTCCTGTTCGGTTGAGTGAATCTGCCGCGCCGGGCTCGGCCAGTTGAAGGGGACAATGGTTGGCCGGCAGCTCTTTGCGGCGGTTATCTTCCCCGGTAAAGCTTGATCGATTAGGGAAGGGCGGTTTGCCGTTTTCCTCTTCGGATTGCGCTTGAGGCGCATCCCCTGAGGCGCGGACAATCGGTTGTGGAGACATCGCTGTCTGGGTTGGGAGTCCAGGCCGTCGAAAACATCCGCGCCGGAAGCCACGGATGACAGCCTGAGAAAAATGCCGTTCTGGATCGAGTGCTTGAGTTGTAGTGGGTTGCGCCGGATCCTCTTCGCAAAACAGCGCGGTTGCTCAACCAGCTTAAGCGCGGGAGCAACAACAACAGCCAAGAGAGCCAGTCAACATACCATCAGGCTATCCGAGAGATCGCAATGCGTCAACTGAGTTTGTCGCCGGTCGTCTCTTGCCTTCGATTCGACTCCCCGCGGAATCGGACGGCCCGCCCTGAGCTTGCCGAAAGCCCGCACTGAGCGAAGCCGAAGGGTCCCGCTCCTGAGACCTGGGATGCAGCAACACTCCCCTAGTTCTCGTCCGTGAAAATAGCCTCGATAGTGGTTTCAAACAGCCGCGCCAGCTTGAACGCCAGGGGAAGGCTGGGGTCGAACTTCCCCGTCTCGATGGCGTTCACCGATTGCCGCGAAACCTCCAGCCGTTGGGCCAGGTCGGCCTGCGACCAATCCCTTTCAGCGCGCAACACTCGCAAGCGGTTTTTCATCTGTACCTCGCTAGGAGAAACGGGAGGGAGATGCCCACGAAGATCCAGAAGATGACAGCATCCAGGATCGGGTTCAGGTGCCGGAGGTGGACAAAGCTTTCCAGAAAGCCCCAGATGTTCGTCACGGCCAGGGTTCCCCCAATGCCCCAGAGCATGGATTGGACCCCGATAAAGCGCTGGAATTCGTCCTTTTCCTCTGCCAGGTAAAGGCCGAAGATAGCCAGTAATCCGGTGAGCGGAATCGCCGGAAGAACGGCCAGCAGGTAAGCCAGCACGCCAGTCGGATGGAAGCGGAGAAAGACCGAAATGCTCAGGGCGAGAGACAGCGCGTACAGCAGCATGGTGATGAGATTGCGGCGCATATAGCGTCGGGCGGCGGGATTGTTGGTTGAGCAGTTCATGATTGGTCTCCTTTACATTACGACAACTTTACTTTACACAATAATCCAAACGATGTCAAGTGTCATTGACAAAATATTTTTCTGGGTCTCTCAGGGCTCGGTCAGGGCCAGCCTCGAGTCCCCTCCGCCGCAGCGATGAACCCTCGGATTCCCGCCCTCCATCGCCTCCCGCCAATGCTCTATCCTCAATCCGTGGGCTTTCAGGATTTTTTCGGCAACGCGCAAACCCTCACCCGTCTCCGCGAGAGCATCCGCGCCGGGCGCTTTCCCCACTCGCTCATCCTCGCCGGACCCCGTGGCGCGGGCAAGTACACCCTGGCGCTCATGCTGGCCAAGGCCGTCAACTGTCTTCATCCCACTGAATCCCCAACTGAATCCGGCCCCCTGCCCGACTTCTGCGGCGCCTGCCGCAACTGCACCCGCATCGGCGACGCCGCCAACCTCGACGCCCTGGTCGCCGAAGCCGTCGCCGCCCGCGAAGACCTCCGCGACGCCGACAAGCGCGAAACCCGCATCCTCATCCAGACCCACCCCGACGTCCTTATCGTCCCTCCCGACCCGCCGCAACTGCTCATCAAGCTGGGCCAGGTCCGCCAGGTCATCCACGCCGCCTACTACCGTCCGCCCGTCGAGGCGCTCCGCGCTTTCACCATTTTTACTTCCTCGGCTTTTATGAAAGAGGCGGCCAACAGCCTGCTCAAGGTCCTCGAAGAGCCCCCCGAGCACACCTCCCTCATCCTGCTCACTGAAAACCCCCAGGAACTGCTCCCCACCATCCGCTCCCGCGCCGTCATTCACCGCCTCGGCGCGCTGCCAGCCTCCGCCCTTGAAGCCCTGCTCGCCCAGCGCCGCCCCGAGCTCAAACCTGCGGACCGCGCCCTCGCCGCACGTCTCGCCGAAGGCGCCGTGGGCCGCGCGCTCACCCTCGACCTCGGCCTCTATCTGGCCAGCCGCCAGGACGCCCTCATCCTGCTCCGCACCGCCCTCCCCTTCGGCGATCAAGCCCCTGACTACTCGCAGCTCTTCCACTCGACTGAAAGCTACCGCGGCGGTGCCGACGGCCAGGAAAAAACCATCAACCTCCTCCGCGCCCTGGGCAGCCTCCTCGAAGACCTGCTCCTCATCGTCGCCGGCACGCCCCAGCTCATCCGCAACGTCGACCTGGCCGCCGAACTCGACCGCCTGGCACGAGACTCTGCCCTGACCGTCGACTGGATCGACTCTGCAGCCCGCGCCCTCGTCCAGGTCGAGCAGGGCATGCGCCGCAATCTCCTCCGCTCCCTCTCGCTCGACGCCATGGCCGTCAGCCTGGACCGCAACTGACCTGAATTTCCCCCCAACCGGCCCCGCGTCCCTCCCGCTCTGCCGCTTCAAAATACAAGAGCAACCTGCGTCCGTCCCCCAGCATCTCTTTGAATACAAGTCATCCCAGACATTGAACGGATGCGGGTCGTCGATAGGCCTTTCCCGCCATCGCAGCCTTCTATCCGCCGTTTTCTCAGGGAGGTTTTCCCCATGTCCACTCTGTCCACTCTGCGCAGTCACGCGATTCCGCCTCCCGTCCGCAACGGGACCGGCCCAAATCCCGGCCGGACGCCAGCCCGCACCCGGAAAGCCTCGCTCGCGCCCATTCCCTTCCGCTTCCCGGCGCGCACCCTTGAGGACAAGGCCCCGCGCCGCGATGCCGAGCTCTTCTACCTGCAAAAGCAGATCCAGTCGCAGACGCAGATGGTCATCGTGCTCGAAGACGGCGAGCGCATCGAAGGCTGCATCGAGTGGTACGACCGCAACACCCTCAAGGTCCGCGGCCGCTCCAAGACCCTCATCTACAAATCCGCCATCAAGTACATGTACAAGCTGGGCGAAACCGGACAATAGATATGGTTGGCTTGATGTTCATTGTCTGGCGAACAGACAAATGCCGGACCATGGGCGCGAGCCTTGGCGGCCGTTCGACTGCGGTAACAGAGACAGAAGCCGCATGCTGAATGAAAGACGATTGAGGCGCGCCGCCGTTTTGAGTGGCGATCGCACATCAATTGGCTTCCAGCCGCAGGGAACAAAGAACTCCGGGCCCTCCTCCGGACCAAATTGCAACGAGGAGACGCCTTCACTGAGGGAGATATTCATGTTCTTCTGGAGCAGTCGCAGGAGGCCCGGTGATGAAAGATCCAATATCCAACGCTGAAACGTTGCTGGAGCCGCAAGGTCCTCTGCAAGCGCGCGAACCTGATCGGCGCTGAAATAGATGATGAACCCTTCGGTGAAGATCAAACACTTGGCGGCCCTGCCTCCGAGTTGGGCAAAGAGTTTGCGGCGGGCAGTGACGTCAAATAAATCGAGGCCGACGCGCTCCAGAGCGCAAGCCGGTCTTTCACCAGCCAGGATTTCGTCTTTATATGAAAGGATGCCGGGGAGATCGACCTCAATCCACTGGAGCGTTGCCGGCAAGGCCGTGCGATAGGGGCGCGTATCGAGGCCGGCGCCGAGATTGACCACCATATCCACGCCCTGCTGGCACTGTTCAGCGATGAATTGGTCATACATGTAGGTGCGCACCACCCAGGCCCAGGTATTGCGGTCGCTGAAGGGCATGGAGTCGGCAATCTGATCGCCGCGCTTGCCGGCTAGGCGGCGCGCGAAGAGATCGTGAAAAAGCGCGTCCTGACGTTCGGTCTCGCGCGCCCGATAGACCGCGGCCAGGAGTGCCGTGTCCGAGATATTGCGGATCAGAGATTCGGCTTGCGCCATCACGTCAAACTCCAGCGTGAGGTTGCATACCCTTGGCCATACGCGCACTCACGTCTGTATTGATTCCCAGGAATCCGAATCTGATGCATCTTTCCGGTTTCCTACTCCCTGGCCCCTGCCTTTTTCAGCCGGTCGCGTATCGCCGCGCCAATCCCCTCAGCCGGCGGCAGCGGACACAGAATTACCGTGCATCCCTGCGCATCCAGCGCCCGCAGCCCCGCATAAAGTTCCCGCGCCATCTCCTCCGGAGCAGCCCACCGCCCCCACGCAAAGACCACGGCCCCATCAGGCGCGGTAACCTCCCTGGGCAGCATCACCCCCACCCGCTCCCCAACCAAACCCAGCACCGCCTCGCCCAGCCGCGCCGCCAGCTCAGCCAGCGGCCCCTCCACCAGCACCAGCCGCGCACGCGGCGCATAATGCCGCAACCCCAGCCCCGGCGATGGCAGCGCCTCTCTCGGCGTCTCCTCCAACCTCCCGCCGCTTCTGAACACCTCCACAGCTCCTGCAATCTCTTGAATCTGTTCCGCCGTCACAGCCCCCGGCCTGTAGATCGTTATCGGAATTGTGCTCGGGTCGAGCACCGTGGACTCGACGCCGTGTTCGGTCGGCCCCGCGTCCAGCACCGCATCGATCCGCCCATCCAGATCGTGCAGCACGTGCGCGGCGGTCGTCGGGCTGATGCGCCCAAAGAGATTCGCGCTCGGCGCAGCCACCGGAACCCCGGCTCGGCGAATCACTTCGAGCGCCACTGGATGCGCCGGCATCCGCACCCCCACCAGCGGCCGCCCCGCCGTCACCGCATCGGGCACTGCGGCCGTCCGCGGCAGCAGCAGCGTCAGCGGACCCGGCCAGAACACCTCCATCAGCTTGCGCGCCGCCTCGGGAACCTCCTGCACCAGCCCCCCCAGCATGGCCGCTCCGCCATCCGCCCCGGCCACATGCACAATCACCGGGTCCCACGCCGGCCGCCGCTTGGCCTTGAAGATCCGCGCCACCGCCGCCGCGTCCAGCGCATTCGCCCCCAGCCCGTAGACCGTCTCCGTAGGCAGCGCCACCAGTCCCCCGCCGCGCAAAATGCTTGCCGCCCGCTCCAGCGTCTCCTGAGCGCCGGGAGCATCCAGCCGCGCCGGGTCCACAACCAATCGCAGTGTCTTCACCCTTCTATTGTCTCCCTTTCCATGCGGGCGCGGGTGCCACCCGCCTTACAAAGATCGAGATACGAAAAAGTCTGGACACTACCTTGGGGAACGTCCAACCACGGATGTGCGTACATTTCGCATGATGCGCAATTGGGTTGCCCAGATATCGCTGAAGCAATCGCTGCGGATGGTAACCGCTCTCTCATCTCTATTGATGTGGTGCGCGGTGGTTCATGCCGTGCCCGCCAACATAACGGCCGAAATCGACGAGCTGATGTCGACGATGTACCAACGAGGTCAGTTCAATGGCGCCATCCTCGTTGCGGTTCATGGAAACACCATTTACCGCAAAGGATTTGGAGAATCGAACTTTCAGACTGGCGCCGAATTCACTCCTGAGACTCCGTCCGACATCGGCTCCGTCACAAAACAATTCACAGCGATGGCGATCATGATTCTCGCCCAGCGAGCAAAACTCAGCTACGACGACCCGGTCTCAAGATACATTCCAGAGTTCTCCCGCTCAGCGTATCTCAGCCAGATAACTTTAAGACAGCTGTTAAACCACACCTCCGGCATTCCTGATTATGGCGATCTAGGAATTGACGACTCTGGTCTCGACCAACAAGGTCTGATCGCGGCGCTCCTGAAGAAGGAAGACCTTCTCGCGAAGCCCGGCATGAAGTACCGATACAGCAACCCCGGATATGCGCTGCTGGCAGTTGTGGTCGAAAGAGTCTCGGGAAGGCGGTTTGGCGAGTTCCTGGAGCAAGAGATTTTCGAACCGGCGGGAATGAACAACACTTTCGTTTATGACAGTCCAATGAAGAAAAATCCGAGAACAGCCGTTGGCTACGGGCAATTTGGACAAGTGGATGACGGCGGCCCGACTGCGATTCCCGGCGATGGCGGCATCTACTCGACTGTTGATGACTTGTTCAAGTGGGACCAAGTCCTATACACAGACAGGCTCGTAGATCAGTCCACATTGGCCGAAGCATTTGCGCCAGGCAAGGTTCGACTAGGCGCTTCAACCTATGGTTTCGGATGGAACATAGAGGAAGACGGCGGCGGCAAGTACCTCTGGCACCAAGGCAGTCACGCAGGCTTCAGGGCGTTTATTGGCCGCCGGCTCGCAGACAGGGTCACCGTCATCATGCTGACGAACAAAGGAAACAGTAAGCGCAGGGATATAAACGCTGCTGTCCAGAACATCCTGGCGGACAAACCGTTTGTTCCGCCGAAGCAATCGGGCGCCGAAAAACTATACAAAACCATCCGCGAATCGGGAATTCAAGCGGCTCTGCAACTGTACGACGCTCTCAAAAACGCCAAAGGTGACGACTACGACGTCGGAGAGTCTGAATTGAATACACTGGGGTACCAGTTGCTATACGGAGACCGCCGCGTGAGTGACGCAATCGCGATCTTTAAGCTAAACGCAATTGAACATCCCTGGTCTTCAAACGCCTTCGACAGTTTGGGCGAGGCTTATGCAAGGAGCGGCGCAACGGGCCTCGCAATTAAAAGCTATGCAATGGCGGTTACACTCGATCCTACAAACGGGCATGCGGCTGGCGCGCTTAAGGAGCTTGGGCTTGGCCGTGCGCTTTGGCTCGCACTACCTGCGATCAGTGCCTTTGGCGTGTTGCTAATCGCGGCGATCCTGGTCAAGCGGAGGCGCAAAAGGCCGCAAATTGGATAATTGGGGGTGCCCCAGAGCCGGGGTGGAGAGACGGGGTGGAGAGCCTGCCCTAAAATTGTCGAAGGGGTTCGCCCGCCGCGGCGGGAGACCCAGGAGCCGTATACTCACCGTCATATCCTCTAGCTACTAGCTTCTAGCTTGTTCCTGGCGGAGCCGACTTTGGAAACACCACACTGTCGCACACGCAAGCACAGCTAAAGCTGGCAGCTAGAAGCTGAAAGCTGCATTATTACCGATGCCCCTCGAAACCGAAATCAAATTCCGCGTGGACGACTTGGCCGGCCTGACCCAGCGCCTCGAGGCCGCCGGCTTCACTCTGCAAAC
>JBEKZR010000053.1:0-14464 GCA_049509715.1 Occallatibacter sp.
GAATGGCGGCGTTTTCCAAGGCTCTAACCATGGCTTTTCTGCTCACCATGCCCATCCTGCTTTACGGCATGGACATGGCCCGCTCGATCATCGAGGAGAAGAGCTCGCGCATCTTCGAGGTCATGCTGGCCGTCGTCCGTCCCGACGATCTGCTCACTGGCAAGCTCCTCGGCGTGGGCGCCGTGGGACTTACGCAAATTGCCATCTGGGTGATTGCGACGGCGCTGCTCACGGGTTCCGCGCTGGCCGCGCCCTTGCTCAGCGGCGATTTTGCTCTTCATTTCTCGTGGGAGGAGGGGCTTCTCTTTCCGGTGTACTATGTGCTGGGCTTCTTCCTCTTCAGTTCGCTCTTTTCCGGCTTGGCAGCCACCTGCGAGTCGGCGCAGGAGTTGCAGATGTTTATGCCGCTGGCTATAGTTCCCGTCTGGCTCAGCTTCGGCATCCTTCCCTACCTGCTCAACAATCCCAGTTCGATCTGGGTCGTTGCCCTATCGCTCTTCCCGCCTACCGCGCCTTTTGTTATGGTTCCGCGCATAGGTTTGGAAACGGTACCGCTATGGCAGATTGCGGCTTCCATCGGGCTCATGATTCTGGGCATCTGGGGCACGCTCTGGTTTTCCTCGCGCCTCTACCGCGTGGGCATCCTCATGTATGGCAAGCGGGCCACGCTGCCCGAGCTCGTGCGCTGGCTGCGCTACAGCTAAACAGCGGAGTTAGCGGGGTTAGCCTTTAGCTCCGCTAACCCCGCTAACTCCGCTAAAATCAAAAGCGTGGCCGCCGATCCCAATCCCCGATTCACCCTCCTCCAGCGCCTGATCCTGGCCATCGTCCCGCCCGTGGTCTCGGCGCTTGTCTGGCTCTGCGGCCTCACCTGGCGCTTTCGGGTCATCGCCCCGGAAGGCGTTACGCCCACCGTCTTTGGCGAGAAGCCCCCGCCGAATATCTACTGCTTCTGGCACCAGTGCGTGCTGCCCTGCACGGTTTACTTCCGCTACTCGCGCGCCGTCATCCTCATCAGCCAAAGCTTCGACGGCGAGCTGGTTACCCGCGTTCTTAAGATCTTTGGATTCGACGCCGTGCGCGGCTCTAGCAATCGCGGCGCTCGTGAGGGGCTGCTTGGTCTGGCCAACGTCATCGAAACCGGCCGCACCGCCATCTTCACCGCCGACGGCCCGCGCGGCCCCATCTATCAAACCAAGATGGGCCCCATCAAGCTCGCCGCAATGACCGGGGCGCCCATCGGCGCCTTTCACCTGCAACCCGAGCACGCCTGGGTCATCTCCGCCGCCTGGGACCGCTTTCTCGTCCCCAAGCCCTTCACCCGCATCTGCGTCAGTTGGGGGCCGTGGACGCGCGTCCCCTCCGATCTCGCTCCCGAAGACTTCGAACCCAAGCGCCAGGAGCTCAACACCGCCATCGAATTCGCCCGCCTCCGCTCCTACGACTACTTCAAGAAGGCGCAGACATGAGTGGCCCGCCTGAAGGGGACGAAGCAGGGACCGCCCTTCGTGTCGCTGATTTTGACTATGACCTGCCACCTGAGTTGATTGCGCAGCAACCGCCCGCTGAGCGCGGCCAGAGCCGTATGCTGGTGATGAACCGCTCTACCGGCGCCTTGCGCGACTCGAACTTCGCCGAATTTCCCTCGCTGCTTCATCCCGGCGACCTGCTGGTCCTGAACGACTCGCGCGTAATCCCCGCGCGCCTTTATGCGCGTCGCACCCTCGTGCGTGAGCGCGAGAAGCCCACCGGATGCGTCGAAGTCCTGCTTACCGAGCCGGCAGGCGAAAATCTCTGGCGTGCCCTCGTCCATCCCGGCAGAAAGATCGGCGTCGGCGAAGTTCTCGTCTTTCCCTCACCCTCCGGCACCATCGAACTCGAAGCTGAAGTCCTCGAGCGCAACTACTTCGGTTCTCGCCTGCTGCGTTTCAACCCGGTCGCCGATTTTTTCGCAGTGCTGGACCGCATCGGCCACACGCCATTGCCGCCTTACATTCGCCGCGACGATGCCGCCGACGATCGCGAGCGCTACCAAACCGTCTACTCCCGCGAACGAGGCTCCGTAGCCGCGCCTACCGCCGGCCTGCACTTCACTCCGCAAATTCTCGATGAACTCACTGCGTGCGGCGTCGAAATCGCCCGCCTCACCCTCCACGTCGGCCTCGGCACCTTCGCCCCTCTTCGTGTGGATCGCGTCGATCAAGTCCGCCTCCACTGCGAGCGCTACACGATCTCGCCGCCTGCCGCGGAGGCCGTCAATCGCGCCGTCCGCGAGGGCAGGCGCATCGTGGCCGTCGGCACTACGGTCGTCCGCACTTTAGAACATTGTGCAATTCAGGCAAATGGCTGCCCTCTGCAAGACCACTCCGGCGAGACGGAGATCTTCATCTCGCCAGGCTTCCAATTCCGCCTGGTCAGCGCACTGCTGACCAACTTCCACCTGCCCCAATCAAGCCTGCTGATGCTGGTCAGCGCCTTCGCCGGACGCGAGCCGGTCCTCGCCGCCTACGCCCACGCGGTCCAGCAGCAGTACCGCTTCTTCAGTTACGGCGATTGCATGTTTTTATCCTGACTATTGACCCCTGTTAAACTCGTTACCGTGACCGACCAAGCCAAGCCGCCCGTCTTTCTGCTCGACACCATGTCGTTCATTTTTCGCGCCTACCACGCCATGCAGCGCTCGCGGCCCATGAGCACCAGAGACGGCCTGCCGACGGCGGCTATCTACGTCTTCGTCAACATGATCAAGAAGTTGCGCCAGGATTTTGCGCCTCGCTACTTTGCCGCCGTTTTCGACGTGAGCGGCGAGGTCTTCCGAGACGAGCGCGCCCGCACTATGGGTCCGCTGCGCAAATGGAACTCGAAGACGCAGAGCTTCGACGAGGTGAGCTACGAGGGCTACAAGGCCAATCGCGCCTCCATGCCCGAGGACCTGCGGCGGCAGGTGCCGTACATACGGAGGGTGCTGGAGGCGCTGCGCATCCCCATCGTGGAATCTGCGGGCTTCGAGGCCGACGATGTGATCGGAACGTTGGCCCGCAAGGCGGCAAAACAGGAACACGAGGTATTTATCGTCTCCGGCGACAAAGACATGATGCAGTTGGTCACGCCTACGGTGAAGGTGCTCAACCCGCAGAAGGACAACCTGATCCTGGACCCCGCCAAAGTGACGGAGACGCTGGGCGTGCCGCCGGAGAAGGTGGTGGACGTAATGGCCCTGCGCGGCGACGCGGTGGACAACATCCCCGGCGCGCCTGGGATCGGCGACAAGGGCAGCGTGGAGCTGATCCAGGAGTTCGGCAGCGTGGAGGCGGTGCTCGACCGGGCCGCTGAGGTCAAGCGCAAGAGCTATCGCGAGTCGCTGGAGCAGAACCGGGAAGCCGTTCTGCTGTCGAAAGAGCTGGTCACCATCGATTGCCATGTGCCGCTGGAACTGGACCTGAGCGCCATGGAGACGCAGCCGCCGGACCTCGAGGCCTGCCGCGAACTCTTTACGGAGCTTGAGTTTACGTCGATGCTCAAGGATCTGGGGCCTGCGGCCGGCGGACTTTCGGTTGAGATTTTGGAGGAACCGACTGCCGACGAGATCGACTCGTTTTGCGTTGCGGCGTGTTCGCAGGGTTTTGCCTTTGCGCTCGATGCGGCCGCGCCCGCTCCGCAAGAGGAAGAAGAGGAAGCGCCGCAGGCGCTATCGCTGCTGGACGTGGCCGAGGCCGCCGAGAAACAGGCCAGCTTCAGCGTGGGCGTGTGCGCGGAGCCCGCAAAGGCGCTGCGCCTGGGACTGACGGCCGAAGTGCGCGCCCTGCTGGAAGACGCCGCCGTTCCCAAAGAGACGCACGACTGGAAGTCGGCGCTGCATGTGCTGGGCGGGCTTGGGGTTACCTTGCGCGGCGCCGTGGACGACACCATGCTGTTGTCTTACGCGCTCAATCCCACCCACGCCACGCAGACGCTGGCGGATGTGGCGGCGCGGCATGGGCAGGCCGCGCCAACTTCGCTGGCGGCGGGGGCAGCGGCCATTCATGCGCTGGTTCCGGCGCTGAGGGCAGAGGCAGAAAAGGCGGGGGTGGGACGGGTTTACCAGGAGATCGATCTGCCGCTGGCGCCGGTCTTGTTCCGCATGGAGCGGGCCGGGGTGCGCATCGACGCAACTGCGTTGAGCGGACTTTCGGACCGATTCAGTGGCGAGTTGGCACGGGTGGGCGAGCGCGTCTTCGAGCTGGCGGGACGGCGGTTCAACATCAACTCGCCCAAGCAACTTGGCGAGGTGCTGTTTACCGATTTGAAACTGCCCGCGCCGGCCAGCCGGGGGAAGGGCAAGGCCGTTTCCACAGCGCAGGATGTGCTGGAGGCGCTGGCGGAGAAGCATGAGGTTCCCAGGCTGGTGCTCGAATACCGGCACCTGGCGAAGCTCAAGTCCAACTATATAGACGCTTTACCGCTGTTGGCCGATGCGGAGTCGCGGGTGCATACGACGTTCATGGCGGCGGCGACGGCGACGGGACGGCTGTCGTCGGTGAACCCGAATTTGCAGAATATTCCCATTCGGACGGAGCTGGGCCGCGAGATTCGGGCGGCGTTTACGGCGTCGCCGGGCACGCAACTGCTTTCGGCGGATTATTCACAAATTGAATTGCGGCTGCTGGCGCACTTCTCGGGCGACCCGCTGCTCAAGAAGGCGTACGCGGAAAACATTGATATTCATACGCTTACGGCCAGCGAGGTCTTCGGCGTTCCGGCCGACCAGATGGATAAACAGACGCGCAACCGCGCCAAGGCGGTGAATTTCGGCATCGTCTACGGAATTTCGGCCTTCGGGCTGGCCGCACAACTGGGGATTCCGCAGGCGGAGGCACGGGCTTATATCGAGCGGTATTTTGCGCGATACGAAGGCGTTAAGCGGTTCATAGAAAAGACGTTAGAGCAGACGCGGCGGGAGGGAAGCGTGCGCACGATGTTCGGGCGGGTGCGGCCGATTCCGGACATCGAGAGCAGGAACCCGAACCAGAGGGGATTTGCCGAGCGGACGGCCATCAATACGCCGCTGCAAGGCACAGCGGCCGACCTGATCAAGCTGGCCATGATCGCGATCGACCGCCAGTTGACGGAGCGCAAGCTCAAGACACGCATGGTTTTACAGGTGCATGACGAGCTGCTCTTCGAGGTTCCCACGGAGGAGAAGGCGGAGGTGGCAGAGCTGGTGCGGAGGGAGATGGAGGGGGTGGTGAAGCTCGACGTTCCGCTGGTGGCCGACCTGGCGTTTGGGGCGAACTGGAGGGACCTGTAAGACAGTGTGCAGTGTGAAGTGTGCAGTGTGCAGTGTGCAGTGTGCAGTGGACGGTGGAAGTTGAAAAGTCGGCCTGTGGGGCGACAAAAGTGTCGGTCTGGAGGCCGACAAAGACCCCGATTTCCTAGCAATTCGAGAGAAAGTCGGCTTGCGGATGGACAGAACAATGGTGAATGGACGCCTGGAAGTCCGCAAATAGGAGTAAAAGTCGGCGAAATAAGGCCAAATTAGGCCCTTATTGCGCCCTTTTTGCGTCGTTTTTGTACACATTTTCCGGGCATATTTGCGGGTTTGGAGGGTCGTCGGATCGGGAAATGCAAGGGCGTTTTTCGGGAGTGATTAGGGTTATCGTGATTCGGTCTCGGCCTGTTGGGATCTGTGGCATCCCCGGTCTCCAAGTGCGAGGGACCGGCCCTCTCATTTGCGGTTTGGGAAGAGTCCCGGCATCGGGGCGCCTGCCCTCGATGATTCCGCGATTCAAGAATCGCTCCGACTGAAACAGCAAAATCCGCGTCTTCAGAATCTTTACAGGTGAGCGACTGACAGCTTGGCGACCGCTCGTCCTGCTTGTAGTTAGCGCCGCTTGTCCTGCGCACGAAGACGATCCAGCAGATGTTCTGCCCCGCGACTACCAAGGTCATGCACACGCATCAACACTGTCATTCTTGGCTTGGCTAATCGAAACGGACGGGTGGATTATCTGCCAAACCGAAGAGCCGGCAAGGTACCACCATCCAATGCCGAGGTAATACAAATCAGCAATGACCCACCAGGATTTTCCGAGCGGAGAATTGCGCAAATAGATGAGAAGAATCACCTGGCTCGCGAAAAGCCCTGCACTCACCAGCGAAGCTGCCGTCATCAGTATCTTCCGCGTCATCGATATTCCCTGCCACGGCGAAGCGGATTTCATGCCACAGGCGCACTCGTTTCGCGGAAGGAAAAAACTTCCCGTTTCAATCTTGCTCCGAGCCGTTTGATATAGCAGGATTGGGGGCAGAAGCAGGCCTTGAACACAGGACGCGAGAAGAATGACCTGCAACGGAAGAGTTTGCAGCGGCAGATGGGACCGTCCGAGATAAGCTGACCCGGCCACGGCGAGAATCAACAAAAGCAAACTGGGCAGATAGGAAAACGCATCATTTGCGAGCCCGGTCCCAGGCATGAAGGTTTCTGCCTTCGCTGCCTGATTCCGAAAGTGCACCCAGTAGGCCGGCGCGTAAAAGCCAAACAGTATGAGCGTTCCAGCCAATGCCACGTACACGCCGCGCATTCCCATTGACGCGTAAGAAAAAGCCAGGAGGGACTCGGTAACCCGCAGGGAGAAGTAAGCCAACGCTACCGCAATCAACAGTGCGCCTATCCAGACAGAGAGCTGCTCCCCAGTCTCAGGCCGTTTGGCGGATTCCTGGTCGGGAGCTTCGGTCATCTCCGATACCCCGGCTTCTTCTTGCTCAAGCTCCTCCAGGTATGCCCCGGCCTCCCCGTAGGGCACGCCTCTATGCAGCCATAGCAGCCTTGACAATTCGCCGCCGAATCCGAGGCGTTTTGCCTGGACTAGCATCCGACGCTGTTCCGCGTTGGGGCTCTCCCTGACTCCGTGCCAAATCCCGTTCAAATCAAGCTCGGAACGCTCTTCATGACCGATGACGGCAGATGGAGATTCGCGTGCGATTTGCTGGAGGAACAAGCGCAGGGCAGGGTGGAGCTTGTTCCATCCAACGACAAGTCGCCCCTCCTCATAGGCCCAATAAACCCGCTGACTTTGGTCAGGCATCCTGACGTCCGGCAGAAAAGATGGGACCTGATGGGAAACACTCTCCGCGACCGCCTGGCCCGGTTCGATCACCAACCATTCAACAATTTTGGGCTCGGGCCCATACACAAAGACTTCCTGAGTGCGGGCCCACATCGAAGCGATTTCTGAGGTTTCGAACATGATGGCATCCGGTTCTCGTGTGTCAGTCCTGCCCTGCTCTCGCTGCATAGCGAGACGAACGAAAACCCGGTCAGCACCTGCGGCCAGAACCCAGTTCGAACGGCGAGATCTTCCGCTCCAAAACAGAAACGCATTCAATGCAAGCAAAACCGCGACGCCGAGCCAGAGCCCAGCCCACACTGAAACAATGCGGCCCACGGCGAAGGCGACCAACAGGACGAATACGTTTGCGGCGCATAAGAAAGCCGGTGTGTGCCGATTTTGGCTAGCCCAAACTCCTGCCGAGGCGATGCAACGAAATACTTCCGGCGAGTCAGATCGAACGAGTTTCATCTTCTTCTTTGAGTCCTCTTGCTTAGAGCAGAATGCGGCGCAACGAATGCATAGGTTCGGCCCCTTCGCCAACAGTCAAGTTCGCATTGACTTTCAATTTGTTGGCATGCTGCAATAATACTCGCGCGGGTGATCGACCGCCCAGAAACAAACATGAAGCAGATCACATCTGGTGGATTCAGTTCCCTTCGTCTTTTCCAAACCACAAATGAGAGGGCCGATCCTTCGCACTTGGGAACGGGATGACGGATGACTCCTCGCTCTTAATGGCCGCAATAATATAACTCCCCTGAAGTCGGTATGGAGGAATTGACCGGATGCCCGGAATCCTAGGCGCTGGATTGTTTCTGTTTCGCGGGCCATACATATGGGTATCTCCCCGAAGCCGCCAAAACTGCAAAAAGCAGGTCCCCTTCGGCTTCGCTCAGGGCAGGCTTTCGACTTGCTGCGCTGCGCTCAGGATGACAGCGGCGAGGATGGGGCACCCGGCGATCCCAGGTCTCAAGAGCGAGACCTGGGGCACCCTCAGTTCGTGGCTGAGCAAGTCCTTGAGATATGGGCCACCCGCCGTTTATCGCGAGTAACCCTTCCATTGGCACGTAAACCACTGGGCATGAGCAGCCTGGAACCATAGCACCGATTCACTGATTTGCAGTTCGCTCGAAAGTCACCCAAATGAGAATTACGAGGCCTGCCTGAGGAGCGACGCCAGCCGCACCACCAGGGCCTGGCGGATGTCCTCCTCAGCGATGGACGGCTTCTCTTCCGCGGCCTTTTTTGCGACTTGACGGACATAAGAATCACAAAAGACCATTGACCACTCGGCTGGTATCAAGGCGGCTTGCCCGTGACCGTCGAGGCGCACGCGGGAAGGCGCAGGAAGATTGTCCGCGAAACGAATCCGCCCTGTAACCGGGGAAGACCTCAACTGATCGGGCAAGGAGGATTCAACCTGTTCGAGAAGCATCTGCGCCGCCACCGCAAAATCCCCGGGAACGGTTTCCAAGAGTATGATTTCGCCGCTATCGGCGTTGATATGTTCCCCGATCAAGGGGTCCCGGGAGTTCCTCGCCTGCGCGTATGCGATGCTTGCAGCGCGGGCTAGATCACGATCAACGTCATCGATGTGTTGCGGGCTGGGAGTCATGCGAGCGTAGTATCGATATCTGGCCAAATAGGAAAGCTCCGCCTCCGTTCCTCGAAAATGCTCATAGTGATAGAGGAGATCTTCTTCAAGCGCCGCGAGCCCTCGGGCCCTTGCGAGGGCGGCATACCACTTGAATGCTTTGTGCAGGTACCACCCGCGTGTCTTGTAAAGACGGTATTCCTCTGAACCTTCACCGAAGATATTGAAGCTCAGCTGGTTGAACATCTCGATATAGTCCGCCCGCTGCTGTGCGATCACATCAGACCACAGCAGATTGGCCGATACCAGATGTTCGTCCATGGAGCCTTCAGGAAAAAAGGCGAAATGGGGAGAGTAGCCGCCATCATGATGAATATTCCCGCGGACAAACCCGGGCTTCATAGCTATCAGAAAGAAGTGAAACCCATGGACGAGCGCAGTCTGGTTGTCGCGGAGTTGCACCTGGGGGAGTCCTTGCGCATCCTTTCCGAACAACAGCGGATAGAGTTCGTACTTATGGAGCTCTTGCGTCAGGTTCCGCTCCAGTTCTGACTTGAAGCCAGACCGATGGCCGACCTCAGGAGGCAAAAAGATTCGCCAATCCAGATCGCGGATGAAATCCCAATCCACCCGCCCCCAGCGGCTGACGCTCAGGCCGATGCTTCCGTATGGGGAAACTGGCGTTTTCCCCACATATTCCAAAAGGTGTGGGATCCCATGCGCGTAACCACGAAGAGTCTCATCTACAACATGGCGGACCAATGATACCAGCGCAACGTCTCGGGACCCTCCGAATCGTTCCTTAGGCAACACGAAAGGTTCCATGCTAACAAGGTTGCGATGTGCCGCGATGACAGGTTGAAACCGCAAACCCTGAAAGGACAAGCTTTCTGCCGCATTTGGGAAAAGGAATTCCAGCGCTTCGAGAAGAATGGGATTTCCGGAGAAAGCAGTGCGCAAAGTGTCTTGCACGATCGATCCGTTGCATTTCGCGGAACTTTGGCGCGTAACCATGTCTCTTCTGACGAACGGTTTTAATTGTAGCCTTCGACGGCGCACTTGTTCTGTCCCGTTTGGGGGTCTCCCTAGCACAAGCCATCAGTGCCATCGATCTCAGCGGAAACTTCAGAGAGGCTCTCTGAAGTCCGTTCAACATGCCTGATTCAGTCGTCGAGGCATTTGATCCCATGAAGCCGGCATGGAGGAGTTGATCGGATGCCCGGAATCCCAGAGGGCCTGGATTGTTTCCGTGTCGCGGGCTTTGCGGAGGGCGAACGAGGGACGGGCCGAATGGCGAAAGACCATAAAGGGCTTTAGATATAGGTATCCCACCTTAATCACAAAGACAAAAGCGTGGCGAAGGTGGGGCACCCGGCATATCCCAGGTCTCAAAAGCGAGACCTGGGGCACCCTCAGTTCGTGGCTGAGCAAGTCCTGGGGGCTGCGCGACCCGCCCCACAGGGGCCTAAGGGAAGACTCCGAAAGCGCAGATCAGATACTGCGTGTTGTCTGGAGCCGCCGATTTCAGATTGGGAAGGGCGAAGTTTGAGGTGCCGTCTCCGCCGTAGTTGATTCCAATCAGCGAGAAGAGAGGCGTATACCCGCTGATTGGCAACAATCTGCCGTCCGCCGGGAGATAGTTTGACGGATATTCGGTGGAAACATTCAGCAGAATGCTTCCTATCGTACAGTCCACTGTGCCGCCGCTGCCTTCAGTGAAATTAATACCTGAACTGACCGTGCCAAAAATACCCGTGACGCCGGAAGGTCCCGCTGGGCCCGTTGGGCCTTCAGGTCCAGCGGGGCCGGTAGGTCCGGCGGGGCCAGTAGCTCCGGCGGGTCCGGCAGGTCCAGTCAGGCCAACAGGTCCCTGAGGGCCGGTTGCGCCCGCCGCGCCAGGCGTACCTTGCGGTCCCTGAGGGCCGGCTGCGCCCGTCGCGCCAGGCGATCCCTGCGGTCCCTGAGGGCCGGCTGCGCCCGCCGCGCCAGGCGATCCCTGCGGTCCCTGAGGGCCGGCTGCGCCCGCCGCGCCAGGCGTACCCTGCGGTCCCTGAGGCCCGGCTGGCCCGGCAGCGCCCTGGGGGCCCGGCGGTCCGGCTGGGCCGGCAGCTCCCTGGGGTCCGGTTGCGCCAGTGGGACCGATCTGGCCCACGGCGGCGGTGAAAGTGTGGAAGCCCTGCCAGTGTCCGGTATCGACGCCGAGAAGGTAGGCTCCGGCAGGGAGATTGGCGGGTAGATCAGCGGTGATGCGGGTCTCGGAGGAGGCGGTGACGGTGAGCTGCGTGGCGCCCAGGAAGACTTTGGGCGTCTCATTGCCGAAGTGGTTGCCGCTGATGGTGATCTCGGTTCCTTGCGCGTTCTCCGTCACGCTGAGAATGGGGGCGGGTTGGTTGAGCTGGGCAGTCAGAAGCGCGGGGCTCGCAAGGCACAGGAGGACCGCGGGGAAGGTACGCAAATGCATAATCGTCTCCTTGGGGTTGGGGAGTGGGAGAGCGCGGCATGCGCGGCGGCTTGGAGGGCGCCGGACAGCGCGCAGTCATTTCCTAACTCGGTCAGTAATCAGAGGGGGCGGGGAAACGCCGGAATCCGGAATATGGAAATCCGGAACGACTCAGGTAAGTATTGCCGGGGGGGCTGGAGGTGTCAAGGGAATTGTCTGTGAAAACGGATAGGTGGGGCGCCCGGCGAAAGACCATAAAGGGCCATAGATATAGGTATGTGTATCCCACCCTAGCCACAAAGACAAAGACGCGGCGAGGATGGGGCACCCGGCGAACGAGGGACGGGCGGAATGGCGAAAGACCATAAAGGGCTATACATATGGGTATCCCACCCTAGCCACAAAGGCAGACACGTGGCTAGGATGGGGCACCCGACCGTGAGGGTGAAGAAAAGTGTTCCAGATCACTGAAAAGCCGCGCGGGTTGCCGTAGATGTTGTTTGTGGCGTAGTTTGAGGCGGCGCCAATCAGGGAAGCTCCGATTCAGTTCTAAGGCGCGCCATCATTCCCTCGGGGGCTAAAGAGGCTGCGGAAAAAACTCGGTATTTCGGGTGAAATTGGCGAAACACGTCCCTCCGGGGCTAAAGCCCGCATTGATTCTGTTGGCTTTATGCGGGGGTTGAAACCCCCGCCTCCCTCCGGGCGATAAGAGCCCCGCCGCGGTGGGCTGGGGACCCCGACCTCCCTCAGGATCGAGTTTTTCAACAAGTTCCAGGTTTGATGGGATACGGTTCGAGGATAAGCGCTTTGCTTTGAATGGTCTTGCCTGAGCGGAGAGAGCGGAACCAGAGTAAACGCGCCCCTTGCTGAAACCGATCCTGGCAGCGGGGGAGTGGGTTCAGAGGAAAACCCTTATGAACACGATGCACATCGCCAGCCGGCGGGAATTTCTGAAGAAGGCTCTCAGTGGGGCCGCGGTTCTGGGCGCAGGCGGCGGGACGGGACTGCTGGCGGCGGCGGAACAAAGCCCGGCGGGGGCGAAATCCAGGGTTGCGATTGCCCACGATGCACTGCTGCGCGGCGCGGGTTCCACGCCCGGCTCCAGCGTAGACGAGCGGCGGATGCTGGCGCTGCTGGATCGCGCCATGCAGGCTCTCTTCGACCGGGATCACGCAATCGAGGCGTGGAAGAAGCTGGTGCGTCCGGGCGACCTGGTGGGGCTGAAGGTGAACACTCTGGGGGGACGCGGAATCTCAACCAACCCGCAGCTCGTGGAAGCCATTTGCGAACGGTTGCAGGAGGCCGGGATCAAAGCCCAAGAGATCGTGGTGTGGGACCGCGAGACGGAGGAACTGGAACGCGCCGGATTCCATATCTCGACGAGTGGCAACGGAGTTCTATGCTTCGGCACCGACCGGGTGGATTACGAGCAGGAACTGGTGGAGCACGGCAGCGTGGGCAGCCGGCTGTCGAAGATTCTGACCCAACGCTCGAACGTGCTGATCAACGTGCCGGTGCTGAAAGACCATGACGGCGCGGGCGTGACGATTGCGCTGAAAAACATGTATGGCGTGATTCATAACCCGAACAAGTACCACCCCAACGGCTGCGATCCATACATCGCGGATTTGAACATGCTGCCGGAGATCAGGAGCAGGATGCGATTGACGATCTGCGATGCGACCACAGCGATGTACGAGGGCGGACCGGCATATAAGCCGGAACACAGTTGGAAAAACAATGCGTTGATTGTTTCGCAGGACCCGGTGGCGCTGGATTACACTGGCTGGCAGATCATCGAGCGCAAGCGGGCGGAAAAGGGATTGAAGACGCTGGAGGCCGAGGAGAGAGCGCCGCGCTACATTGCGACAGCGGCCGACCAGGAACACCGGCTGGGCACGAACGATCCGAAGCGAATTACGACGGTCGAGGTGTAGCCGGGGTACGGGATGGGGAGGTTCAAAATGTTCCGTGAACTGGATGCGCAAGAGGGCAAGAATTTCGATAGCTGCAGCGAGCGAAGCCTGTGCTGGCGTTCGCTCGATCGCCGTTCGTTCCTGAAGTGCGCGCTGGCTTCGGGAGCGGCTCTGGGGCTGGGCGAGGCGGCGCAACCCGCCGCCGGGATCACCGCGGAGGCCGGGCAGGAGAAGCAGGACGATTCGCACTTTGTGGTGGAAGCGAAGTTCTACCAGAAACTTCAGAACCGGAAGATCAAGTGCAAGCTGTGCCCGCGCGAATGCACGGTGGGCGACAAGGAACGCGGCTACTGCGGAGTGCGGGAGAATCGCGGAGGAACCTACTACACGCTGGTGCATTCGCGGGTGTGCGCGGCGCACGTCGATCCCATCGAGAAGAAGCCGCTGTTCCACTACCTGCCGGGAACGACCGCCTTCTCGCTGGCCACGGCGGGCTGCAACGTCAACTGCAAATTCTGCCAGAACTGGGACATCTCCCAGGTGCGCCCAGAGCAGATTCCCGCTGAATATGTTCCGCCGGCGCGGATTGCGGAGCTAGCCAAGCAGTACAGTTGCCCGACGATCGCCTACACCTACAGCGAGCCGGTGGTCTTTGCCGAATACCTGATGGACGGAGCCGACGCGGGACACGAAGCCGGCATCCGCAGCGTGGTGGTTTCGAACGGCTACATTCAGGACGAGGCGCTGAAGACGGCGTACGGAAAGATGGACGCGGTCAAGATCGACCTGAAGTCGTTCACCGAGTCGTATTACAGGAATGTGGTCAGCGGCCAGTTGAAGCCGGTGCTGGATTCGCTGGTCACGCTCAAGAAGATGGGCAAGTGGACGGAGATTGTTTACCTGGTGGTGCCCACTCTCAACGACGGCGAGCAAGAATTCCGCGGGCTGGCGCAATGGGTCAAGACGAACCTGGGCGGGGATGTGCCGCTGCACTTCACGCAATACCATCCGCAATACCTGTTGAAGAACCTGCCCATCACGCCGGTGGAGACCCTGGAACGCGCCAAGGCGATTGCCGACGCCGAGGGGCTGCACTACGTGTACATCGGCAATGTGCCGGGACATCCCGCGCAGAATACTTACTGCCCGCAGTGCAAACGGTTGTTGGTGGAACGGGTGGGATTTACGGCGAGCCAGATGCTGATCGAGAAGGGCGGCTGCCCATTCTGCCATCACGCAATCCCGGGCATCTGGCACGTATGAGCGCGCAGAGGAGGCTTGGCAAATGAACGGCAAGAGCAGTTTCAGATGGTTTTGGCTGGCGGTTGCAGCGATCGCGCTGCTGGCGTTTGCGCCGCTCAAGGACACGCGCGCCGACGGACAGGAAAAGACGGGACAAGCGAACGCCAACGCGGAGAAAGCG
>JBEKZR010000054.1:0-14306 GCA_049509715.1 Occallatibacter sp.
AGGGCTGTCTGCTGTCGATCGGGTTGACTTACGTGCTGGTGAATCTGCTGACCGACGTGGTTTACCGGTGGGTGAACCCGAGGATGCGTGGATAACAGCGCCAGGTCCCACCAGCCCACGGAGATTGCCATTGAGGCGCCACCGGCGGAAACAAATCCGTCTTTGTCCCTTCGGCCTCCTACATCGTTAGTGGTAGTAAGCAGGCCGCAGAGTTGTATTTAGAAAACACTTTGGTTATATAGCCATCTGTCCACCGGAGAGTTACCTTGGCTCCAATCCCCCGAATTCTTGAGCGAATGGTGTGTCATGAAGTGGCAACGTTACATCCCGACAGTTCCTGGCGTTGCGGTCGCAATTCCCGCCATGTTATTGGGGGGCATGATTGCCCTTTGGTTTGCGCCCGGCATATTTTCTAACTGCAGCCGGTCGTATAGCTCTGGCGCTACTTTTCTAGGCATCGCCGCCCTCGGATTCCTGACCCTCATTGTTGCCGGGCTGGTGGTTCTAAACGCGCTGGGGGAACGTCGATACCAGATGGAGCGCGAGCTGCTTGAAGCATTCCTGGAACATATTCCCGACAATGTATTCTTCAAAGACCGCGACAGCCGGTTTATGCGCATCGGCCGGGCGATGACCGCTTTTTTCGGACTGGCTGATCCGGACGAGGCAGTGGGCAAGACCGACGCTGATATGTTCAGCGGGGAACACGCCGGCCAAGCTTTCGCGGATGAACAGGAGATTATTCGTACAGGTCAAGCGAAGATTGGAATGGAGGAGAAGGAGACCTGGCCGGACGGCCACGAGAGTTGGGCGCTCACTACCAAAGTGCCGTTGAAAGACAAGCGCGGCCAGATCATCGGCACAATGGGCATCTCCCATAACATTACGGACCGAAGGCAGGCAGAATTACGGGTCCAGTACATGGCGCTCCACGATGCACTGACCGGGTTGCCCAATCGTGTCCTTTTGGAGGATCGTCTTGGCCAGGCAATTGCACTGGCTAGCCGCAATCAGAAAATCGTCGCCGTACTCATGCTGGATCTGGATCGTTTCAAGAACGTAAACGATTCCTTTGGCCACTACACGGGCGACCGTCTTCTTGAAGCGGTGTCTTTGCGCCTGCAAGGCTGCCTGCGCGAGTGCGATATCATTGCGCGTCTGGGCGGAGATGAATTCGTCATCGGCATTGGAATGGCCGCCGCCAACCGGGACATTGAAACCGTTGCGCAGAAGGTTCTGGCCACGCTGGACGAACCGTTCCAGGTGGAAGGCCATACACTGCAGATAAGCGCCAGCATCGGCATTTCCCTGTACCCGGCCGACGGAGAGAATGCGGAGGCCCTATTACAATTCGCAGATGCCGCCATGTACGAGGCCAAGAAGAAAGGGCGCGGCATGTATTGCTTCTTTACACCCGAGCTTACCGAGGGGACGCGGCGCCGGCAGAAACTTGAAAACGATCTGTACCAGGCATGCGCCCAAGGCGAGTTTGTCCTCCATTACCAACCGCTTGTCTCAGTGGGTTCAGGACGCATAACAGGGGTGGAGGCGTTGCTGCGTTGGCAACACCCGGAGGAGGGACTCATTTATCCCAACGAGTTCATACCGCAACTGGAGGAACTGGGGTTGATGGTGGAGGTTGGGGATTGGGTCTTAAAAACGGCATGCCTTCAAAACGCAGCATGGCAAAAAGAAGGACTTCCACCGGTTCGGATGGCGGTGAACGTGTCTTCACAGCAGTTTTACCGAGGCAATATCGTAGACTCCGTGGAAAGGGCATTGCGCGAGTCCGGATTGGAACCCAAATGGCTGGAACTGGAACTGACTGAGAGCCTGACGCTGAATGAGTCAGAAGCCACGATCAAGATCATGCTGGACCTGACACGACTCGGAGTAGGCCTTTCCCTGGACGATTTCGGCACTGGCTGGTCGTCGTTGTCCTATCTGAGAAAGTTCCCGCTCAATCGAATCAAAATTGATCGATCGTTCATGCGTGACATCGCATCTGAACCTGCAGCGCAAGCGGTGGTCAGCAACATCCTGAGTTTAGGACGCAATCTGAGTCTCGAATGCGTTGCTGAAGGGGTGGAAACGCGTCCGCAGCTTGCCTACCTGCAAAGACAGAGGTGCGCCGAGATGCAGGGTTTCCTATACAGCCCCGCGTTGACGGGCGAGGATTGCGGCGAAATGCTACGTTCGGGGAAGCCTGAGTTCATGAGCGTCCCCGGCGCGCCAGCAGATCGTTCCGGTGCCGAAAAACGCTCCGCCAGGTTGGTCATTTAACCGCCAGGGACGGCAGAGATTCGAGAACGAGGAATGCGGCGGCGCCTTGATTGCTGATCGTTTCGAGGCTTGCTTCGACCATACTGGTTTCCCGCCAATCAACAAGTTATTTGGGTTGCCGGCGGCTTGATGGATGACCCTGGTCATCATAAAGAGCGGAGCGCCACGATCTCAGCCGCCGGCTCTGCGTCCGCGCTCACCGTCAGCAGCCCCACCGTCACCGGTAGCTCGGAGCGCTGCTGGCCGGAGCGATTGTGACTGAAACCATCTTCAGTCGACCGGGGCTGGGACGGCTGACGGTCAGCACCATCTCCAATCGCGACTATGCTCTGGTGCAGGGCTGCCTGCCGTCGATCAGGTTGACTTATGCGCTGGTGAACCTACTGACCGACGTGGTGTACCGCTGGGTGAACCCGAGAATGCGGGGGTAGGGCCGCGGTCGAGTAACTTCAGAGTTGGCGACTATCTGGGCGTCACCGGGAACACTCCTGGGTCTTCGGCCTGGAAGCGGATACAAAAAGGATCGCAATGGGCGACAGGGGGTATATTGGTTCGCAGCAGGGAAAGTAAAAATGGAAATCCGGTTGAATTCGCCGAGAACCAACATGGACCGCGGGGAGACATGGAAGCGATGGGTTGCTCTGGACGAGCTGCGCGGCGTTGCCGTGGTCTCCATGGTTCTTGCCCCGTTGCTCCTGTTCACCTCGGTTCCGTTCTGGGTGAAACATGCCTCGAGCGGTCTCTACCTGGCAGATCTGGTGCTGCCGGTATTCCTCTTTTCGATGGGTGCTGGCTATCGCATGTCCTTCGAGCGAAGGCGCGGAGTCGAGAGTGCGGCGCAGCTCTGCCGATCGTATCTTTTGCGCAACGGCATTCTGATGCTTTTTGGCGCACTCGGCGAAATCGCTGTGTACCACGAGATGCGGTGGCACTGGAGCGTGCTGGAGGAGATCGGGCTGGCGGGGATGGTGGTTTTCCCCATGCTGTTCCTGAGCGCGAAAATGCGCGCAACGCTAGCCATCGCGTTGCCGTTTCTGTGGCAGGCGATGGTGTCTCTGGGCTATAAGCCGGTTGCGCTGCGATACGATCTGGGCGGGCCGGTCGCCACCCTGGCCTGGTGCTCCATCGTGCTTGCGGGAACGCTGGCGGCCGACGCCAGGGACAAGGAATGCGAAGGCCGCTTGCTGGTGAAGATGGTGATTGGGGCAGTGTGCGTGAGCGGTTTTTCCAGCCTCTTTTTTCCGGTCAGCAAGCTGCTGGTGACATTGCCCTACGTGGGCATCGGGATTGGATTCCCGGCGCTGCTGCTGCTGGGCCTGGTGGCGAAGGGAGAACGGCGAGGGGCATGGAAAGTACTAGCCGCTTTCGGGAAAAACCCATTGCTGATTTACATCCTCTCCGGATTTGAATGGCTCATCGTCAAGGCCACGTGCCCACCTTCTCTTGCGCCCATGGAGGTGTTCGCGGTATTGGCGGGAGCGGTGCTGGTTTTCGGAGTCATCGCCTATACCCTCGATGAGCGGAGAGTCTATTTGAAGGCGTAAAGGCGCGCGCCGCTCAGGGCACTGAGCACGTGACCGGTTGGCGGCTTCTGCTGCTTCACTGGCGAGGGCTTTGCGCATCAACAATGCTATAATTCCGTCCAACATCAGCGCGGAGAATCGCGCGGGCTGTGACGGAAGCGACGAACAGTCGGTCAGGCGGACACAATGAAGAGTCCTCGTTCCTGGAATCGCAGAGAGTTCGCGGTGACGCCTAACGGTTTTTTCACGATTCTGAAGCCTACCGGGTGGTTTTCCGCGGTACCTCTGCCCGGAGGCTTCCGCTATCTCGTGGGCCAATCCAAGGGGACTGCGTCTCCTCAGGCGCATGAGAATTCCACCGAGAATCCGACAACAGCGCCCCCGCCTGAGTCGACATCCGTGCCGGAGCGGAAGGCTCTGGACCATGCTGACAGCCAGGAAACGGCAATACCGTTGCAGATCATGATGCCGAGCACGCATGATCACCATCTGATGCGGCCAGCATTGATCGTTCTGGCAGCAACTGCGATCACATCGATTCTGCTGTGTTGGATTTGCTCCCCATAAAAGGTGGCTTCCTCGCCGCCATTGCCGTCCCGTGAGTATCACCGGCCAACCGGAAGTTACCCCTGCCTAAGCTGGGGTAAGTGGGATGATCTTGGCTTCGAACTCGCCGTTTTCGCCAATGGTCAGCAGCCCGACGGTGACCGGCAGCCGGAAGCGGCGCGGGCCGCAGGAGCCGGGATTGAAGTAGAGCACGCCCTTGCGGCGGTAGAAGTTGGGCACGTGGGTGTGGCCGAAGAGCACAGCGGCAAACTTTCCGGCGGCGGGGTCAAGGTGCAGCGTGTTGAGGTCGTGGAGCATGTAGACGTAGCGGCCCCGGAGGAGCAGAACCTCCGTCTCCGGCAACTTGCCGCAGGGGCCGGTGCGGTCGATGTTGCCGCGCACCGCGGTGACCGGAGCGATCTTGGCCAGTTCCTTGAGGACGGAGGGTTTGCCTACGTCGCCCAGGTGCAGGATGCGTTCAACGCCGGCGAGGGCGGGCGCAACCTCGGGGCGGAGCAGGCCGTGGGTGTCGCTGATGACGCCGATTCGTTTCAATATCTGAAGGATAATCACTTTCCCGGATTTTCGATGAAATCTTTCAAGTGCTTGGCACACGACTCAGCCGCGCTCTGAGTCCGGTCATTTCCATGCCTGCTAACGGCATAGGCAAACACGATCTGGGAAGATCTAACGTCAATCACGGAAATGCTCATAGTGGTTGCTACGGCCCAAGGGTTTTGGTTGAGGACTGCAAACGGCTGAGCTGGAACTTGTTGGTTGATGGTGATGATGTAATCCGCTTTCACTTTATCTGTGACCAATACCAGGGGCGCTTGCTTTTTCGCAAGGGCGGCGGCCAAATAGGTTTCGTAACCGCCCATGGGTTCGATGTAGACGGTAGACCATTTCTTGAGTTGTGGGGCCTGAGCGAGCGCAATGGCGGAGAAAGTGAGCAGCACAAAAGCAAGCACGCGATTCATGTGAATTTCCTTTCCGTGCGGCGCGGAAGCGTCAAACCGGGTTCAGGTGGACAGACTTACGGTGAATTACTGCACACGATACGTCAACAACTCTACTCTTCTCTGCGTAGTCCCTGTCCTCAAAATTACAGGCCCAACTCCAGGCGGGTGCGGGGGTCGAGCTGGTCGCGCAGGGCGTCGCCGAGAAAGTTGAAGCCGAGCACGGCGCCGGCGACAGCGGCGGCGGGGAAGAGCACCAGGCGCGGCGAGTCGAAGAGATGCAAACGGGCGTCGTTGAGCATGGAGCCCCAACTGGGCGCGGGGGCTGGAATGCCCAGGCCGAGAAATGAGAGCGTGGCCTCGGCCAGGATGACTCCGGCCATGCCGATGGCCGCCTGGACCAGGATGGGCTGAACGATGTTGGGCAGAATGTGGCGGAAGAAGATGCGCAGGCCGCTTGCGCCCAGGGCGCGGGCCGCATCGACGTACTCGCGGTCGCGCACGGCCATGACCTGCGCGCGGACCAGGCGGGCATAGCCGGCCCAGCCGCCGATGGCGAGAGCCAGGACAAGGTTGGCGAATCCGGGACCGAGGAAGGCGGCAAAGGCGATGGCCAGCAGAATGCCGGGCAGGGCCAGAAAGGTGTTCATGGCAAAGGTAGTGAGAGCCGTGTCGATCCAGCCGCCCAGGTATCCGGCAAGGCCTCCGATGGCCAGCCCCAGGATGAGAGAGATGGCGACCACGGTGACGGAAACAGCCAGCGAGAGGCGCGCTCCAAACAGCAGGCGGGAGAGCGTGTCGCGGCCCAGCTCGTCGGTTCCGGCCCAATGGGCGGCAGAGGGGCCCTGGAGGCGGTGCAGAAGGTCGATAGCCGCTGGATTATGGGGCGCGAGCCAGGGCGCGCTGAGGCCGGCGACGATGAACACGGTGAGCAGCAATACGCCCGCAGCGGCCAACGGCTGGCGACGGATACGATTGCCCCAACGGCGAGAGAGGCTGCGCAACGTGCTGGCGGCGAGAAAAGACATCGGCAAAGCAAGAATACAGCGACACCGGCGGCGAAGCGGGGTTTAATCAAGTATGGGCATCTTGCGACAGGGTTTGATGGCGTGCCTGGCGCTGGCTGCGCCGGTGGTTTTGGCGCAGGCGCGGCCTGCACAACCCTGGCAGGGTGCGGGGCAGTGGAGTATCCAGCCCGAGGCCCGGCAGCTTGTCGAGTTGGCCAATGAGGCTCGGGCAGCTCAAGGGGCTGGGCAGCTCAAGTGGGACCCGGCGCTGGCCGCGGCCGCCCGCAAGCATTGCCTGCGCATGGCCGCGGAGGGGTCGATTTCCCACCGCTACAGCGGCGAACCGGAGGTCTCGGAGCGGGCCGGGGAGGCTGGCGCTCACTTCAACTTGATCGAAGAGAACGTGGCCATCGCCCCCACGCCCGCAGCGATTCACGACGCGTGGATGCACTCCCCCGGCCATCGCACCAACCTGCTGAACCCCAGAGTGGACCGGGTGGGGGTGGCGGTAGTAGCCAGCCGCATCGGGCTGTATGCAGTGGCCGACTACGCCCGGGCTGTGCCAGTCCTCACGCAGGCCCAGGTGGAGGGCACGATTGCCGGCCTGCTGCGGGCCAACAGGGTTGCCGTTCTGCCCGATGCGACGTTGGCTCGCGCCGCCTGCGCGGTGGAGCACGGGATGCCGCGCGCGTCCTCCGGCCCGCAGCCACGCTTCATGATGCGCTGGCAGGAGGCGGCGGCACTGACCCGACTGCCGGATGCGTTACTGGACCGGCTGGCCACGGGAAGGTATCGCCAGGCCGCCGTGGGCAGTTGCCCGGCCCAGGACATGGAAGGCTCGTTCACGGCTTACCGCATGGCGGTGTTGCTGTATTGACCATCCGGGACGATTTGACCATCCAGGGCAACATTTCGAGGAGCGGTGTCTAAGTAGGTATGGGGATATTGCGACCGTGGTTGTCTCTGTGCCTTGCTCTACTTGCACCATTCGTTTTGGCGCAAGCGCCTACGGCCGTGCCTTCCAAGGACGAGAAGCCGGATAAGGTTCCGGCGGAGGCATGGCAGATTTTTGTGTTGGCGAATGGGGCTCGCGCAGACGCTGGTGTTGCGCCGTTGCAGTGGGATCCGGCGCTGGCCGCGGCCGCACGCAAGCACTGCGTGTGGATGAGTTTAGCGGGGGAGATAACCCACCGCAATTCTGGCGAACCGATTCTGGAACAACGGGCCGGGGAGGCAGGCGCTCACTTCAGCCGGATCAAGGAGAACCTGGCCATCGGTACTGACCTCACTGGAATTCACGAGCAATGGATGGGCGCAGCCGACAACCGCGCCAATCTGCTCGATCCCGATTTGGACCGCGCGGGCGTTGCCGTGGTGGCCTTGCACGGGATGCTCTATGTAGTCACCGACTATTCACAATTTGTACCGGCGCTGACTCAGGAGCAGGTCGAGGAATCCATCGCGGGTTTGCTGCGGGCTCGCGGGCTCTCCATTGCCCTGGACAAGCAAGATGCTCGCTGGCTATGCGCCGGACGCACCACCGTCAGCGTGTCTCCAAGCTTTGTGTTCATCTGGCAGGACTCGGATCTGAGCAAACTCCCGGACACACTCGAGGAGGTTCTTCCTCAGGCGCATTTTCGCAAGGCCGCCGTGGGGAGTTGCCCGGCCAAGGATCTGGATGGGAATTTCAACTCTTACCGCGTGGCGGCGCTGTTTTATAGCACAGGGGTCGGCGTGTATTGAAGCTGACCCTCAATGCTGGCCCGCGGCCTCCGGCTGGCGCAGTTTCACCTTCTTCATGAAATCCCACGCTCCGGCGTTTATTTCATTGGAAATTGCATAGTAGTTGTGGTCGTGATTGGGAACGATCGTGAGCTGGATGGGAAAGCCATTCGACTCGAACTCCTTTTTTGTAGCGGTTACGCGGTCGAGGGGGAAGAACGGGTCCTGGTCTCCAACCCAGATCGCAATCGGCATTCTCCGCCCGGCATAGGAAAATAATTTGGCGTGATCCGTCATCAATGCACCGGCGTGCAGGACGATAGCCGCGAAGTAATGAGAGTCGATGATGGCAAGAATCAGCGCATACTCGGCTCCGGCGGAATGCCCAAAGAGGTAAATACGGTTCCGATCGACGGCGTGTTTGGCTTCGACCTGGTCAACGACAGCATGGAGGAAGTCCGGCGGATCCGCCTTGATATTCCAAGCGGAAGATTCGTATGCGTCGGGCGCGGCAACGATGAAGTGTTCTCGTGCTGCCAGAGCTGCCCACGCATCGACCATCACCTGGCCGTTTCTCCCCGAGCCATGCAACAGAAGCACGAGCGGCAGCGGGCCTTCGGCCTTCGGCAAAAAGGTGTAAAAAGTTCTCGTATTACCGGCGAACTCGAAGGTGTTCCTGGTGGCCATCTCCCTGGCCGGAGCGGAGACAGTTGCCTGGCGCGTGAAGTTGAGAGGCTGCGGTGAACCTTGATTCCATGTGCCGGTAATCGTTTTACCGTCGACGCTGGCTTCGCCTTTGTAACTTCCGTGAACCACGGGAATTTCAAAGCTGAATTGCCTGCCTGAGAGAGCAACGTGCGCGCAGGAAAGCCCGTTTGCGCCCTGATCCACGCTATCCAATGTCGCCGTCAAAGCCCCAGCCGGATCCTGCTGGAGATGGAGCACCACATGAAGATTCCCCAGCACTCCCGCGTAGTCGCCCGCAATTGAAGGCGAAGCCGGTTGCCCGAAGATCGAGGCGGCGAAGAGAACGCCAAGCAAAAGCGCGGAAAGAACGCTGCAATAGATGAGATTTCTCATGGCCAGGTCCAGAGTAACAAGTCTTCCCAGGAGCGGGCTTTGTCTTGATTTCTCAGCCGAAATCGCGAACCCTCTGCCACAGTTCCTGCCACGGTATGCGCGGTGGACCACAGACGAAGATATCGGGATGATCGACACTCTCTTCGTTGCGTACGAGATCGGGGTTGCCATTATGCCCGGCGAGACGGCAGTTCGTGAATAGCTCGTCCGCGCGTTCGCGGCTGTTGCCCAGGAGGATGATGGTGGTTGGGGGCGGCGTGGGATAGCCGCGATACCAGAATGAGTTGACCGTGCTGATCGGCGGAGGTAGTTGATAGGCCGGGCCAAGCATTTCGATGGCGCCGGCCTCACCGTAGTTGCCGACGGCGATGCCAAGATGAGCGCGCTGATCGGGGGTGAGTGAATCGCGGATGGCGGCGACAGTACGGACCAGCTCCGGCCAGCCGATCTCCTCGCGCAGGTCGCCGTTGCGCTGGAGCGCGAAGTTCTTGAGCGGACCTGATGACGCCAGGGGCAGGATCAGTGCGCAGATGAATGCGCCGCAGACCGCCAGGCCGGTGAAAAAGACGGCTTCGACGGATCGACGGCCCAGCCGGGGCAGCCGGGCGACCCAGCGCTCGCCCGCCGTCGCGCCCATGGCCAACAGCATAGGATACGCGGCGGCCATGTAGTAGCTGCGGCCCTTGGCAAAGAAGAAAAGCGCCAGCGGGATCAGGTACATCCAGGCCAGCATCCGATAGCGGCGGTCGCGCAGGAAGGCGACCAGGCCGGCGAGGCAAAGCGGCGCGGCGATGAGGGGCGCACAGATGAGGAACTGGTCTTGCAAAAAGCCCTCGGCGCGGCCCTCGCCCACGTCGCGCACGTGAATGGAGTGGAGGAAATGATAGGAGATGAATTCGTGGCGCACTTGCCAGAGAAAGTTGGGCAGAAAGATCAGGATCGCCAGCGCAATGCCGGCCCAGAACCAGCCGCTCAAGAAAAATCGCCGTGCGCGCGACAAAGCAACTCCGCCGAGAATTCCGGCGATGAAAAATACGATGGAGTATTTGGTCTCCAGGCCGATCCCGACAACTGCGCCGATGGCCAGCCACCAACGCGGATTCTCCGTCTTCAGCAAGCGAATCGTGAAGTACGCAACCAGCACCCACCACAGGAAATCGAAGGAGGTGTATTGAAACTCCGTGCCTTGGAAGAGCGGCAGCGGGGAGAGCGCGACGGCAAGAGCCGCCGTAAACTGGGCCAGCCGCCGACCGCCAAGCTCCCGCGCCATCAGCCCGGTGATAACGATGGCCGCGGCTTGCGCGAGGACCGAGAAAAGCCGCAGGCCAACCAGGGAGAGGCCGAAGATTTCCAGGCCGATGCGCTCAAGAAAGGGCATGAGGGGCGGATAGGCTACGAATCCCCAGTCGAGATGCCGGGCATCGCTGAGAAACTGGAGTTCGTCGCGGTGGAAGCCGTAGCGGCCGTTGGTGAGCAAATGGACGAGGGTGACGGCCGCTGCAAGGCCGAGCAGAATCGCCCATTCGATTCGACGCCCGGCATCGAGCGGCTGAAAGCTTCGTTCCCTCTCGATCAAAGTCCTGTCAACTGCGGGCACTTTCGCACTCCCCCACAGGAGTCTTACGCTCCGCAGTAGACTCCGGTTCCAATGTCCCGTTCCTGTTTCTCTCCCAGGGTTCAGGGACTTTGACTGAGGCCATTCCGGCCGCGGTTGCGGCTTGAATGCCCAGGTCGGTGTCTTCAAAGACCAGGCAATCGGCGGGCGCCACGCCGAGCCTGGCGGCGGCCAGCAGAAATGCATCCGGGGCCGGTTTGGCGTTCTTGTAGTCTTCCGCACTGACGATGGTGTCGAATTTGTCGAGTAAACCGAGAGCGGTCAGGGAGCCAACGACCGAGTTTCGCCGGCTGCCTGAAACGACTGCGAAGGGAATCCGGCCATGCTGCGCATGGATGAGATCGAGAACTTCCGGGATCGGTTTGAGTTGGGGGAGCTGCGCGAGGTAAAGGTCTTCCTTGCGTTCAGCGACGGCCTCGACAGGCATGTTCAGCCCGTGCATCCGGTTCAGCTCGGCGACAATCTCCCGGACTGGTTTACCACCCCAGGAATAAAAGAGCTCTTCATCGAAGGCGCAGTTCCATTCCGAAAGAGCCTTCTTCCAGGCGATGTAGTGAAGCGGCATGGAATCGGCGATGGTGCCGTCGCAGTCGAAGAGATAGGCACGGAATGAACCGGCGGGCAATTTGAGTTTCATGCGGGGCAGCCGCCTTGGCCGGGCCCACCCTCGCCGGGTTTTGTCGGCTCCATCTGGAGAGCGTCGTTGAAGCGGTTGAAGTAATTGAAGAGGCCGATGGCGCAGAGCAGCTCCACGATCTCGCTTTCGGAGTAGAAGCCGCGCAGCTCGGCAAACTGCTCGTCGCTGACCTGGTGGGCGTCGCGGGTTACGGTCTCGGCCAGGCGCAGGGCGGCCTTTTCGGCGGGGGTGAAATCGTCGCGCCGGGGCCAATCGGCCAGGTGGGCAAGCTGGTCGCCGGTCCATCCCAGCCCCTGTGCCAGGATGGTGTGGCTGGCCAGGCAGTAGGGCGTCTGATTCACCTGGCTGGTGCGGACGATGATCAACTCCTTCAGTTTTGTGGGGACGGTGCCGGTGGAGAGCACCGCGCCGAAGTGAGCCTGCATGGTGGAGAAGATTTCGGGCCTGTGCGCCATGACCCGGAACATGTTGGGCACGTTGCCGCGCTGGGCAAAGGCTTTGTCGTAGAGCGCGGCCAATTCGGGGGTCACTTCGCCGCGGTCAAGGCGGGAAATCCGGGACATTCGGCCTCCTGTGGAGTTCTCCTCTATCGTATCGCCGGCGGCGGCATCCCGCAGGGCGCGGATTTTTGACGCGCCCCGCACTCTCTGCTACCTTGGTAGTGGGCAATTCAAGGCACAACACTCCTCAGTAGCTCAATGGCAGAGCATTCGGCTGTTAACCGAAGGGTTGTAGGTTCGAGTCCTACCTGAGGAGCCAAGAATCTCCTTATAATCCAACCGCTTACGCCAAATCCCAGATTCTTTGCTGCTACCGCCGGGAAGATTTCTCCCGTGGCTTTGCGCCGTTTGCCGGCATAAGCAGACAGAGGAATTTGCACGGTGGTCTTTACGGTCTATGCCCGGCGCTAGGCAAGGCGCCCGCAGAGTAAGGCATCCGCGCACTCTTGTACGCCTCATTCACGAACCAGTAAGCATGTCTTTTTTTGCGCCGGCAACTAAGGCCGCTGGCCCGCGAACGGTCAAAACAGTTCTATGTCGGCGCGGCTGTGGTCGCCGTTCGACTGGCCGCCGACTACGGCCTGGTGCGTGCGAGTCTGGCTGGTCATCCTGTAGCGGTTGATATGCGTGGCCAGGATTTGCTTGAAGGTGTGATCGAATTTCCCCGTCCAGATAAAATCGTAGGCTTTTTCGGACATGTATTGCATGTGATCGCGCATCTGCTCCAGCGCCTCCTGCACATGCTGCATCCGCTGCCGCATCACGTCCTGGAACTGAATGTGCCCCAGCGCCTGGGTCAGCCGGTTTACGTTCTCCTCATAGCTCGCATCGACCTCGGTGATAACCTCCAGAAGCAAACCGCCGTTTTTGGAGAAGTCCTTCTGCATCTCTCCCAGGTCGACGATCAAGTGACTCATGGCGTCGTCCGACTCGTGCTCTTGCAGACAGGCCTGCGCCTCGGCCATCTCGCTGTCCACCTTCTTGCAGGTTGCATTGATCTTTTCGGCAATGTCCGAGGCCGCCTTGGTGGTCAGGACCGACAGCTTTCTGACCTCAAAGGCAACCACGGCGAAGCCCTTTCCGGCGCTGCCCGCCCGCGCCGCCTCGATCTCCGCATTGAGGGCCAGAAGGCTGGTCTGCTGGGCGATGGAGGTGATCATCTTGATCAATGGCGTCAGCGCGCGCACCTCGCCGGCCAGGTTCTCGATGCGCTGGAAGTTGCTCTTGAGTTCGCTGGTTTCGGCTTGCAACTGCATCTCGATGGCGGCGATGATCTGCTTGTTGTTTTCGACCCGCAGATGGGTGCTATGGGTCAACTCCGTGCCGCTCTGGATGGAGCGGGCGATGTTCGCGCGCTGCTGGTTGGACTGAGCGACGAGAAGGCCGATCTGCTCGATCACCTTCATCACCTCGCGCTCGGATTCGGCCAGCGAATCGCCGATCTGCTCGCGCATCACCTCGATGTAAGGCTGGGAGGCCTTTAATTCGTCCCGCATCGCCCCGCGGCGCGCGGCCACGTGCGCGAGTTGCGATTTGCTCAATGTGCCTATGATGCCCAGTTCGGCAATGCCGCGCTTGGCCTGGGCCCAATCCCACGATTGGCCGATCAGCAGGGGAATGACATTGAACACCAGCAAGAGCCCCGCGGTCCCCCTCCAGTAGGGAGTGAAGGCCGGCCCGATGAGATAGGACAGGGAAAGATAGAAGAGCAGAAAGCAAAAGAGCCTGACAACCGTTTCGGCAAGCAGCCGGTTGCGGGCCTTCTTCAGGCGCGGAGTTTGATCGGACGCGGCCTCATTTTCCTGGCCCGCGTACGGATCGCCGGCGATGGGCAACATCTTTGCGTTTTGGAGGAACGGCGCCGTGGCCATGAATTTACGCTCCCGGCAAAACCTTCTTGATGACTCTGATCAGGTCATCGCCCGATACGGGCTTGACCAGCCAGCCGGTGGCGCCGGCGCGCTTGCCCTCGTCGCGCTTGGCGGTGTCGCTTTCCGTGGTCAGGGTCAGGATGGGGACGAATTTAAACCCCGGCATCGCGCGCAGTTTGCAGATCAGCTCAAGGCCGCCCATCACCGGCATATTGATATCGGTGAGGACCAGATTGGGCTTGATTCCCGCATTCAACTTGTCCAGCGCCGCCTGGCCGTTGTTGGCCGTCTCGACTTCGAATCCGTTCATGGCCAGAGTGGTCTTGAGACTCATGACCATGGTGACTGAATCATCTACGACGAGGATCTTCATTGCCATCGAGGCTTCCTCATGGTGCGGATGGTTACGCGTGCTCCAGCCAGAAGCGCAGCCCAGGTTATGCCGCCCGCGTGAATCGGAGGCACAGCCGGTTCATCGGCGGCATCTGTCAGAAGATGAGTGGAAGCTGGATGGCCGCTCAGGCAGTTCGCGAAGTCCGTCAATGCACGCCATGCGCGCTGAG
>JBEKZR010000055.1:0-14239 GCA_049509715.1 Occallatibacter sp.
CGCCAGCTTCCCCGGCAAACAGCTCACCGCCGCCTCGACCATCTCCATTCAAGGCACGGTCGCCTTCAGCACCGGCTACGGCATGCAGGGCGTTAACGTTGTCGCCCGTCCGCTGGACTCAGACGGCAACCCTCTCTACCAGTACGCCGTCACCTTCGTCTCCGGCGCCTACTTCAGCGGCAACCACGGCAATTCCATCACCGGCTTCGCCGACTCCAACGGCAATCTCCTCGCCATGTGGGGCTCTGGCAACACAACCCTCCAGGGCTACTTCGATCTGAGCGGAATCCCGCTGCCCCCCGGCGTTGCCACAGCCAGTTACCAGCTCACCTTCGAGGCCATCAATCCCCTTTACATCCTCACCGGCTCGGTCGGCCCCTATCTCGACGGCCAGGTCACCCCCTCCGGCGCGTTGCAGGCCATCTCTGTCCCCGGAATGTCGGCCGGCAGCTCGCAGACCCTCACCGTCAGCGCTGCCGGCTCGGCCGCGGGCGGCTTTGAGGACGCCATCGGAACCCAGGCCGCGCCGCGCATTCTGCCCCCCAGCGGCCTCTGGTGCGGACGCCTCAGCCAGGTCGGCCAATCCGACTGGTTCACCTTCCCCGTCCGCGGCAACCGCACCTTCACCGTCGTCACTCAGGCCCTGGACGAAACCGGCGCTCCCACTGAAAACAAGGCCATGCCCGCCCTCGGCGTCTGGGACGCCTACGATCCCCTGGGCGCGCCGGCCGTGGGCGCCGGTCCCGGAATGAACGGCCTGGCCACCGGCGAAAGCTGGTTGCGCGTCAGCTCCATCGCCGCCGACGTGGTCCGCATCGGCATCGCCGACCAGCGCGGCGACGGCCGCCCCGATTACGCCTACGTGGGCTGGGTGCTCTACGCCGATACCGTCAAGCCCCAGCGGCTTCCGGCCTCCGGCGGACCCATCGTCATTTACGGCATGGGCTTTCGCCTCGCCGACACGGTACTGGTCGGCGGCCAGCCCGCCGTGGTCACCAGCATCTCGCCCAACGAGATCACCGCCATTGCGCCTCCGGCCGCATCCGGCGTCACCGGCTCGGTCGATGTCGAAGTGGACGACCTGCCCATCTTCTACGCGGCGGCCATCCTCTCCGGCGGCGTCAGTTACGACTCCGGCGCGGGCGACGCCCTCACCCTGCTCACCGCCCCCGCCAACACCGTGCCCATCGGCGTGCCCATCCCCTTCTCCGTGACCGCGCTCGGCCCGGCCTTGACCCCCGCCGGCGGCGTGACCGTGACTTACACCGTCACCAGCGGAACCGCTACCCTGGCCTGCGGCCAGTCCGCCTGCTCCGTCATCGCAACCGGCGATGGCCGCGCCTCCATGAACGTCACAGCCGTCGACGGAACCTGGTCCATCGTCACCGCCTCGCTCACCAACGGCTCCAGCCTCCAGGCTCAATTCAACGGCGGAAGCCCGCCCATCCTCGCCTCGCTCACGCCCCAGCTTTCTCTCGCCGCCGGCGCCACCTTCACCTGGATCGTCCAGGCCCTGGTCCTCTCGAACGGCCTTCCCATCGGCGGCCAGTCCGTGGCCTGGCAAATGCCTTCCAGCGGCATCGCCGCCCAGGGCAGCGCCGCCGCCATCACCAACTCCAGCGGCATCGCCGCCAACCAGCTCACCGCCGGCCCGCTGACCGAAGGCCAAACGGTGACCGCCAACGCCTGCCTCAACGGCACCAGCCAGTGCGTCGCCTTCACCGCCTACGGCGCTCGCCCGGAGTACGCGCTTCTTGAAGCCGTCTCCGGAACCACCCAGAGCCTCTCCGTCCAATCCACCCCCAGCCAGATCACCCTCCGTCTCATCGACATGGACGGCAACCCCATGGCCGGCGGCTCGGTCACCCTCTACCAGGCGCTCTACGCGTGGGCGCCACCCTGCGCCCCGCATGGCCCCTGCGTACAGGGCGCGCTGCTCGCCACGCAAGCCGCCACCGCTGTCTCAGCCATCGACGGCGCCGTCGCCTTCACTCCCGCATCCCTCCCCGGCGTCGCCACCAACCTTCTCGCCCTCGCCGCCTCCGGCAACACTGCAACTATCAACATCGCCATCGAGCAGCACCCGTAGCGGATTGCCCCGGGAAGAATCCGCCGTTTGTCTCCAATCGCCCCCCTCCCGCATCCTTAATAGTGAGGTGCGCAACCCTTGGGCCAACTAACCGAACCCCCAAAAAGCGAAGACCGCCAACCCATCCGCCCTCGCGTGGTAATCGCCGGCGGCGGCTTTGCCGGCCTTCACGCGGCCAAGGGCCTGGCCCACCTTCCGGTAGACGTCACCGTCGTCGACCGCCGCAACCACCACACTTTTCAGCCGTTGCTCTACCAGGTCGCCCTCGCTGTCCTCTCTCCGGCCGACATCGCCCAGCCCATCCGCTCCATCCTGCGCAAGCAGCCGAACACCCAGGTCCTGATGGATGAGGTGGTGGGCATCGACGTCTCCGCCCGCCAGATTTCACTCTTGTCCGGCGCCCAGCTCCCCTACGACTACCTGGTCCTCGCCACCGGAGCCACCCACTCCTACTTTGGCCGGAACGAGTGGGCGCCCTTTGCCCCCGGCCTCAAGACCATCGAAGACGCCCTCGAGATTCGCCGCCGCGTGCTTCTCGCCTTCGAGCTTGCCGAGCGCCAGATGGTCGAGCACGGCTGGCACCCTCCCCTTAACTTCGTCGTTATCGGCGGCGGTCCCACCGGCGTGGAGCTCGCCGGAGCCATCAGTGACATCGCCCAGCTCTATATGCGCCGCGACTTCCGCCACATCGATCCCTCCAAGTCCCGCGTCCTGCTCCTCGAAGGCTCTCCGCGCGTCCTCGCCGCCTATCCCCCGGACCTCAGCGCCAAGGCCGAAGCTGCGCTCGCCCGCCTCGGCGTCGAAGTCCTCACCCACACCCATGTCACCGCCATCGGCCCCGGCTGGGTCGAAGCCGCCGACAAGCGCATGGACGCCGTGGTCACGCTCTGGGCCGCCGGTGTCGAGGCCTCGCCGCTCGGCAAGCTCCTCGGCGCGCCGCCCGCCGTGAAATTGGATCGCCGCGGCTGCGTCCTGGTCGACGCCTTCCTCAATCCGCCCGGCCTGCCGGAGGTCTTCGTTCTCGGCGACCTCGCCCACCTTGAGCAGGACGGCTGCCAGGTTCCCGGCGTCGCCCAGCCCGCCATGCAGATGGGCGACCACATCGCCAAAATCCTCGCCGCCGACCTCGCCGGCGCGCCCCGTCCGCCCTTCCGCTACTTCGACAAGGGCGACATGGCCACCATCGGCCGCATGGACGCAGTCGCCAGGCTCGAATGGCCCTTCAAGGCCCACATGAGCGGCTTTCCCGCATGGGCCGCCTGGCTCACCGTCCACATCTTCTTCCTCATCGGCTTTCGTAGCCGGATATGGGTCTTTTTCGCCTGGATCTGGACCTACTTCACCTTCACCCGCGGCGCGCGCCTCATTACCGGCGACCAGCGCCTCCCCGGCTGGCCGGACCAGATTGCCGCGGGACCGAGCGCGGCGGAGGATGAACTCACGTCCAAATCGCTCTAGTAAACTGGTAGAGCGATGCTGGACTTGGGATTTGTCCGTTCCAACCTGGAATTGGTGGAAGAAAAGCTGCGCGCTCGCGGGTTGGACCCGGCTGCGCTGCTGGGAGATTTTCGCTCGCTTGACGCCAGCCGCCGCGAGGCCATCACCACGGCCGAGCGCCTCAAGGCTCGCCGCAACGATCTTAGCCAGCAGGTCGGTACTCTCAAGAAGGCCGGTCAGGACGCCACCGCCCTCATGGACGAGACCCGCGCCCTCAAAGAAAAGCTCGACCAACTCGACCGGACCGCCGCGCAACTCGACGAGCAGCTTCGCCTGGCCCTGTCCAGCATTCCCAACCTCACCCGCGACGAAGTGCCCACAGGAAGCTCCGAGGCCGACAACTTCACCGTCAAAACCTGGGGCCAAATCCCAGAATTCGACTTCGCACCCAAGCCCCACTGGGAACTCGGCGAAGCCCTCGGCATCCTCGACCTGAAGCGTGCGGCCAAATTGAGCGGCGCCCGCTTTGCCGTCTACATGGGCACAGGAGCGTGGCTGGAGCGGGCGTTGATCAGCTTCATGCTCGACTTCCACACTGGCAAGCACGGCTATACTGAGGTACTTCCTCCATTTCTAGTGAATGGAGATTCGATGTATGGGACCGGACAGTTGCCAAAATTTGAAGAGGATCTTTTCAAGGTTCAAACAGGCCGTTTCGAGCAAGACCGTTACCACACTCCCGTTATTGGAGAAACGGTTTTCGCCCAAGGCCAAAACGGAATTTTTAAAGTTAAAAGCGTTAGTGGTGGTGACGTAGAAATCGAGTTCCTCGGAGTCGAAAGCTATGTGATTAAGGTGCCACGTGGCGCACTCTCATACAGGCGAGACCTTTACCTCATCCCCACCGCCGAAGTTCCCGTCACCAACCTCTACCGCGACGAAATCCTCGACGAGGCGCGGCTGCCGATCTGCCTTACGGCCTATACTCCCTGCTTCCGCGCCGAGGCCGGCGCCGCCGGCAAGGACACTCGCGGCATCATCCGCCAGCATCAGTTTCAGAAGGTCGAGCTGGTCAAGTTCACACGCCCCGAGGACTCCGATCGCGAGCACGAGCGCCTCACCCGCGACGCCGAAGAGGTCCTTGAAGTTCTCGGCCTGCCCTATCGCCGCGTTCTTCTCTGCACCGGCGACACCGGCTTCTCCTCCTCCAAAACCTTCGATCTCGAAGTCTGGCTGCCCGGCCAGCAGCTCTATCGCGAAATCTCCTCCTGCTCCAACTTCGACGCCTTCCAGGCACGCCGCGCTAACATCCGCTTCCGGCCCGCCGGGGAAAAAGGCGCCAAGGCCAAACCCGAATTCGTCCACACCCTCAACGGCAGCGGCCTGGCCGTCGGCCGCACTTGGCTGGCCATTCTTGAAAACTACCAGCAGCCCGACGGCTCCGTGCTTATTCCACAAGCCCTCCGGCCCTACATGGGCGGCCTGGACAGAATTGTGAAGGAACTCTAATGGCGCCTCTGAACCCAGCCGGACCCAACCCGCAGCCCCGCCCCACTCTCAAGCAGATCCTGCTCAGCTATTTCTACTGGACCTATCCCCGGGGTTGCATCCACTACGACGTGATGGTCACGCTGATCCTCGCGTTTATCTTCCTCACGCCCCTTTTCTGGAACTACGGCGATAAGCCGTCCCCCATCGGCGGACCGTTGCATCCCATCCAGGTCGTTGCCAACGACGGCCGCGGCCTCATCATCACCGTGCAGGCCTCGGATGCCCATGTCCCCGCCGGCGCCTCGGACCCGGTCGTTAAAAAGGCGTTGCGCAAGGCCATCGAACCGGTCACCGGCGACGCTGTCGTTGTCCAGCATTGGGAAACCGTCACCGACGCCCAGGGAAATCTTGCCTGGAAGGTCTGGGCCCATCGCTAATAGCAGCCTCTGGCTGTTAGCTTCTAGTCCCTGGTTCACCGTGCGGCAACGAAGGATTGAAGGGACAAGCGCTAACCCCGGCAAGAACGAGCTGGAGGCTAGAAGCTGGTAGCTGGCAAACGAGAATAAGGAAACCTATGCGTTTGGGAATAAAGCTCGTCTTCGCCGCGGCCATCGCGCTCATCATCCTGCCTGGCCGTGTTGCCTTTGCCGCCCCGCCAGACAAGATGGACCTGAAAGAGGTCCTGCGCCAACTCGACAACGCCGCGGCCAGCTTCCACTCCACCTCCGCGGACTTTGAGTTCGTCACCGAGCAGACCGATCCGGTCTATGACAAGGACGTCCAGAAGGGCGCGGTCTACTACAAGCGCAACGGCAAAGCCTTCCAGATGGCCGCGCACATCCGCGAGGAGAACGGCAAGCCCGTGCCTAAGGACCTGACCTACTCCGGCGGCAAAGTCATGCTCTATGAAAAGCTCCTGAACCAGGTGCACGTGAAAGACGCTGCAAAGTATGAGAGCTACCTGCTGCTCGGCTTTGGCGCCGGCGGCAAGGAACTGGCCGACAAGTGGAACATCAAGTATCTGGGCTCCGAGACCCTCACCGACGGCAAGAATACCGTCATGACCGAAATACTCGAGTTGGTGGCCAAAGACCCGGATGTGCTGAAGCTGTTTCCCAAAGTGACCATCTGGGTTGACCCCGCGCGTGCAGTAAGCCTGAAGCAGGTCTTCGACGAGGGCCCAGGCCAAAAGCGGACTTGCTTGTACTTCAACATCAAGACCAATCTGGCCCTGCCTGACAGCGACTTCACCTTCAAAACCGACGGCAACACCCAATACATCAAGTAGCCGGGCGCCCCACCTTCGCGGCGTCTTTGTCGTTAGGGTGATCTAAGGTGGGATAGATGCACCTATCTACGGCCTTTTATTGTCTTTCCTTTTATTGCCTTCCCCGCCGGCCTTCCGTTCCCTGTTCTTCTGAAAATGCCGTAAAGGCCAACTCCTCCCAGCGCAAACAGCATCGGAAAACACTCCAGCGTGTACCGCGCCTCCGGCGCCTCAATGGTCAGCAACAATGCGCTCCGCAGTGCCATATACGCCAGCATCCACGGCCAATACCGGGGTCGCAGGCACAGCCCCGCCAATCCCAGCAGCAGATACGCCGCGTTCAGCCCTGCGTAAGCCCAACTGAACCGCGTCTCCGCGCGGTGGTGCGCATAAACCCACCAGTCCAGGTCAATGGGCAGGTTTTCCACCCTCGGCCGCAGCCACATGTCGGCCACCCGCCCCAGCGGTAGCCAGAGGTAATAGCGCAGCGGATGGGCGGCAATCCGCTCCTCGGCCAGCCGCTCGAAGCGCGCATCCATATCCGGCGAAATGTCCAGCCCATTGTCTTTGTCGTTGTAGTCGGCGGCCAGCGCGGCGGTCTCGGCGTACTGCGCCGGCGAATCGAAAGCCCTGCTGGGCAGCTTGGTCAGGTCGAACGGGCTCCCTGGCACCGGCCAATACACATCGGAGGTGGAGACGAAATCCAGGCACCAGGTCTTCACCCAGCGCTGCCAGCCGGGGTAGGTTTGCTCGCCGGGGTCGGTGGCGTAGCGCGGGGCCAGCGGCTCAAAAACGTGGAACACCCGCCAGTTCCGCCCCGTCCACGCCCCAAACGGAGCCAGCGCCAGCAAAACGCAAACCAGCGCCATGCGAATCAACTTCTTTGGCGGAATTGCCCCGGCCTCATCCCTGCGCCTCAACCCACCCACCAGCGCCGGCGCCAGCGCCACGCTAACCAGCGCCCCATCCGGCCGCAGCAGCGCCGCATAACTCACCGCAAACGTAAACCACAACGCGCTCCCCCATCCCGGCCTTGCCTGGAAGCGCGCCACCGCCCACAACGCCAGCGCAATCGCAAACAACGTCAGCGTCTCCGTCAGCGGGGCGGCCGCATACGAGGCCGTAAAGGGGCACAATGCCGCCAGCCAAAGCGTGCAGAGCGCGGCGCCGGACTTCAGCTCAGGCGGCGCAATTCGTCGCACAAACTCCGCCAGAAGCAGGCAGCCCAGCAGCTCCAGCGCGATCTGCGCCCAGACCGCCGAGGCGTAGTTTTCTATCCCGAAAACCCTGAAACAGAGCGTCAGAAACAACGGATACCCAGGCAGCCGGATCAGTGTGGAATACATCTCGCCGTTGGCCACGGTCAGGCCATACTGCCCGTGTAGCAGCAGGTTTTTCGCCAGCCCCCCATAGATCAGTGCGTCCCCATTGACCTCAAAAAGCTTCTTGAGCATCCACGCGCGCAACACGGCGCCCGCGGCCAGCGCCAGCCCCACCGGCAGCGCCCGGACCACGCGGCCATGAACCCGGCCCAAAGCCGTCAATTGACTCTCGCGAGCGGCTTCCATACGATTCGTAATGTATAGCGTAGACCGTTTTTATGGTTTCCGCGTATTGGTAAACCAAGCCGTCCATGCCGGATAAACAGATATTCTTCGATCCCCAGCGCAAGCGATGGAAACGCCTAAGGCGCATCCTCGACATCACAGCCGTCGTTTCCACCCTCGTTCTGGCCGGCTTCATCTTCAACGTACTGCGCAATCAGCAGCTGCCCGAGCTGTTGCTGCCCGTGCCCAAACATAACTATAAAGCCTTGTCCGACCGTACCCCGTTGTTGCGCGGCGCCAAAGCCCGGCCCGCCCGCCGCAAGACCAGCCGCAAACCCTCCGATATCCCCTTCAACACCGGCGAAGGTCTGCGGGCCGCCTATTACGTCCCGGACGACGCGGCCAGCTACTCCTCGTTCAAGGAGCGCGTCCACCAGCTCGATCTGCTCTTCCCCCAGTGGCTCCACGTTGACGCTCCCCAGGCAACGCTGCTGGCCATTAACAACGAGAACCATCGCGAGTACCCCGTGGTCGACGGCGCCGCCGTCCACGACCCTGACGAAGACAACAGGGTCAAGCGCGTCATCCAGGCGGCAAAGGAAGATACCGAAATCTTTCCCCACCTGAACAACTTCAACCCCAACACCCAGTCCTGGGACTCCGCTATCGGCGGCGTCCTCATGGACCAAGGCAAGCGCGCCGCTCTGCGCCAGCAGATTCTTCGTCTTTTCTCCGCATATCCGGTCTATCGCGGCCTATCGCTGGACTTTGAAAGCCTGCCCGACGACGCCGGCCCGGCTTACCTGAGCTTCATTCGGGAGCTCTACGCCGATATGCACCCGCGCAACTTGCGCCTCTACGTCAACACCGCTGTCTCCACCCCCGACGACGATCTCAAGCTGATTGCCGCCAGCTCCGACGGCATCATCCTCATGAACTACGACCAGCACCAGACGACCAGCGATCCCGGTCCCGTCGCCGGCCAGGAGTGGTTTGTCGGCAACCTCACCCGCGTCCTGAAAGTCGTCCCCAAAGAAAAGCTCATCTGCGCCATCGGCAGCTACGGCTACGACTGGACCCTCTCCATTCCCAACCCAAAAGACAGGAAGCATCGCAAGCCTCAGGTCCTGAACACTGAAGACCTGCATGTCTCCGACGCATGGCAGCGCGCCTCCGACGCCGACGCCGACCTCGATCTCGATTACGGCTCCCTCAATCCCCACTTCGAATACATCGATGAGGATTTGAACCAGCGCCATGTAGTCTGGTTCCTCGATGGCGTCACCGTCCTCAACGAGCTGCGCGCCGCCCGCGCCCTCGGCTTACAGACCTTTGCGCTATGGCGCCTGGGCGAGGAAGACGGCTCCCTCTGGAATGTCTGGGACAAGCCCAGCGCTCCTGAGTCGCTTCAGGCCCTCGGCTCCGTCCAACCCGGCCACGACGTGGACACCGAGGGCGAAGGAGACATCCTGCGCGTCACCGGACTGCCCCAGCACGGCAAGCGCACGGTCGAAGTCGACACCGACGAGCCCGACCCCCGCAAAAAGCTCATCGTCGATGAGCACATGGATGTCTATCCCCGCACTTACACCATCGAGCAGTACGGCTACCATCCCAATCAGATCGCCATCTCCTTCGACGACGGCCCCGACCCCAAGTGGACTCCCAAGATCCTCGAGATCCTCAAACAGAAAAACGTCAAGGGCGCATTCATGATCATCGGCGCCGAGGCCTCTGAGAACATCGGCCTCATGCAGCGCGTCATGCGCGAGGGACACGAGATCGGCAACCACACCTACACTCATCCCGACATCAGTGAAATCTCCAACCGCCAACTGGACCTCGAGGTCAAGCTCACCGAGCGCCTCTTCGCCAGCAAACTCGGCGTCCAGCCCCTCTACTTCCGCCCCCCTTACGACATTGACGAGGAGCCCGACACCGACGACCAGGCCGCCCCCGTCGTCCGCATCCAGCAGGACGGCTACACCATCATCGGCAACAAGATCGACACCGGCGACTGGAACGAGCATCCCCGCAAGTCCCCCGCCGAAATCAGCCAATCGGTCCTCGCCCAGCTCGAAACCATGAAGACCAAGCCGCAGTTCCGCGGCTCCGTCATCCTCATGCACGACGGCGGCGGCGACCGCTCGGCCACCGTCGCCGCACTGCCCGTCCTCATTGACGCCCTCCGCGCCCACGGCTACGCCATCGTGCCCGTCTCCGCGCTCATGGGCAAAACCACCGCCCAGGTCATGCCCCAGCTCACTCTGTGGCAGTTCCTGCGCGCCTTGCCGGACTCCGTCGCCTTCTCCACCGTCCAGATCGCCGGCAATTTCATCATGCTGGTCTTCTTCCTCGGCGACATCCTCATGAGCGCCCGCCTCATCCTCGTCGGCATCTTTGCCGTCATCGACCGCCTGCTCAAGCCCCGCCCCCAGGCCTCGCCCGGTTACAATCCCCGCGTCGCCGTCCTCATCCCCGCCTACAACGAGGAGCCGGTCATCGTCCGCACCATCCGCTCCGTCCTCAACTCCGATTACAAAAACCTCCACGTCATCGTCGTCGATGACGGCTCCCTCGACCGCACCTTCGAAGTCGCCTCTGAAGCCTACGCCGCCGAGATCGCCTCCGGCCGCGTCCAGGTCTTCTCCAGGCCCAACGGTGGCAAGGCCGCCGCCCTCAACTTCGCCCTCGACCGCATCTCCGATGAAATCTACATCGGCATCGACGCTGACACCGTCATCGCCTCCGACGCCATCTCCCGCCTCATCCCCCACTTCCAGGATCCCCGCATCGGCGCCATGGCCGGAAACGCCAAGGTCGGCAACCGCGTCAACCTATGGACCCGCTGGCAGGCCCTCGAATACATCACCAGCCAGAACTTCGAGCGCCGCGCCTTCGATCTCTTCCACGTCGTCACCGTCGTCCCCGGAGCCATCGGCGCATGGCGCACCGCTCCCGTCAAAGCCGCCGGCGGCTATCCCCTCAACACCGTTGCCGAGGACGCCGACCTTACCATGAACCTCCTCGAACAGGGCCTCCGCGTCGACTACGAAGACCGCGCCCTCGCCTACACCGAAGCTCCCGTCGACGTCAAAGGCCTCATGCTCCAGCGCTTCCGTTGGTCCTTCGGCATTCTCCAGGCCGTCTGGAAGCACCGCCTGGCCTTCATCCGCAACCAGGCCATGGGATTTTTCGCCCTGCCCAACATCGTCATCTTCCAGATGTTCCTGCCCCTGGTCTCGCCCTTCATTGACCTCATGTTCGCGGCCGGCATCGTCAACTACTTCGTCGACCGCCATTTTCACCCCCTAGCCGCCTCCGCCGCCAGTTTCGAGAAACTTCTCGCCTACTTTGGCGCCTTCCTGCTCATCGACTTCGTCACCTCGTCGATTGCGTTCAGCCTTGAGCCTCGCCACCCCGCCAACAAAGGCGACGGCTGGCTCCTCTTCCACATCTGGCTGCAGCGTTTCGCCTACCGCCAGGTCTTCTCCATCGTCCTCTTCAAGACCCTCAAGCGCGCCATCGACGGCAAGCCCTTCAACTGGGACAAGATCGAACGCACCGCCCGCATGTCAAAAGCCACCGAAGCCCTCACTGAAACCCCCTAGAAGCAGTCTCGGACGAATCAAACTCTACAACTATGGCTCTACATCGCGGATTCCGGAGGGAGCCGGGGGCTTCAGCCCCCGGAAAGAGCGCAAGTTTATAGGGCCTTTAGGCCCGGGCCTCAATAACTTACGATGAGCATTGATCAACTCGGCTCATTCATGAGGCTGCTTCTAGCGCCGCCAGGTGCTTTGAAATGAAACGCCTGTGCTTTGAAATGGCGCGAACTCAAGCTCTATTTGCTGGTGGTTCCGCTGTCGTTACTGACCATCAGGCTAGAGACGTTCACCGGCTCGAAGTCAGATAAAATGAGATTTTTGATGCACGCAAGATCGTTATTGTTCCAGCGGGCGTCGGGGGTGCCGATCAGCCCCCCGGTGTCTCCATTGTCGGCCAGGATGATTCCATAGTTTCTGAACGCGGTGATGATAATGGCCGCTTGCGGGCTGGTGGAGGCGCAAGAGGGTGTCGCCACTGAAGCCTTCAGCCGGTAGATCTCGCCGGCGGCTCCCGACATACTGCACGTTGCGGGATAAGGAATTTGTGAGGTTGATAAGGATGCAGATTGAGCGATCTCCGATTCCGTGGGAATATCCGCTCCGCCCGTAGCCGTGCAACTCCCGTACCCCGCAGTTTGCGTCGCAGGCCAGACCCAGTAGTTCAACATATGGTTGACTGTGAATCGGATGGGATGCTGAATCGTGCCGTTGGGCGCGCTGGGTGTGCCGGTCCCGATCACCTCGTCGGCATTGACGAGCAGCGGCGCAACCGGAAGTCCCGCGGCATCGGTTGTTCCGTTCCCTTGCGTCGTCAGGTCATTCGAAGTTACGTCGGGCCAAAGCGCGTTCGAGGAATCGGTCCAGGGACCGCCCTCGTAGATTCCCTGCCACATTTCGTACTCTGCGGGTTTGTTTCCGCCGCCTGCCTCCAGATAGACCAGAACGTGCATGTCTCCGCCGGTGTTAACCGCGTTGGCGGTGCCTTCCACCGGGGCATATGCCGGAATCGGACCTTTGGTGAAATAGGACTGGTATACGGTGGTGGTGACCTTTACGTCCGGCTGGTTGTAGGGCACTTCAATAGCCGGTATTCCATTCGGAAAGTTAGCATACTCATCGCCGAAGAATGGCTTGACCGTCGATGTCACATAGGGAGGGTCGATGGGCGCCGCGGGCGATGCATCCACGGGCAGGCCGGTCGTGGCCGCGTCCACTCGATGGTGAAAGATGGAAGTTGACGGGAAGATGCTGGCCAGGAACGCGTTGCTGCCGTTGATGGCGAAGCTGATGTCCTGAGTCGCCTCTGCGCCTGTCGAGTCCTTGACGACAAATTCCGGTATGTACGTGCCTTGACCGCCGATCAGCGAGCTGCTGATCTCCCCCGTGCTTGCATTCAGAGACATCCCCTCAGGCAATGGAGGATAGTCGGTGACATCCGTGCTGAGCGAATACGTATAGGGCGGTGTGCCGCCGCTGGCCGCGATTGTGCAGCCTGCATACGCCGCGAGTTGCGTTCCGCCTGGGCACGAAGTCGTTGTGATCGTCAAGGTGCCGCCAGACGCTGTGACAGTGACTTTTGCCGTGGATGTGGCCGAGCCAGCGGCATTGGTGGCCGTCAGCGTGTAAGTGGTCGTCGCCGTCGGGCTCACGCTCGTCGAACCGCTCGCCGATGTGGACGTGAATGTTCCCGGCGTGATGGCAATACTCGTCGCCCCGGTCGTCGCCCAACTCAGCGTGCTGCTGGAACCTGAAGTGATGCTAGTAGGATCCGCTGTGAAGGAGCTGATAGTCGGTTTGCTTGCCGCGTTTACAGTCACCTTTGCCGTGGCCGTGGCCGAGCCGGCGGCATTGGTGGCCGTCAGCGTGTAAGTGGTCGTCGCCGTCGGGCTCACGCTCGTCGAACCGCTCGCCGATGTGGACGTGAATGTTCCCGGCGTGATGGCGATGCTGGCCGCCCCGCTCGTCGCCCAGCTCAGCGTGCTGCTGGAACCTGAAGCGATGCTTGTGGGGTCAGCCGTGAACGAGCTGATCGTTGGCTTGTTTGCCGCGCTTACCGTAACTGTTGCCGTGGCCGTGGCCGAGCCGGCGGCGTTGGTGGCCGTCAGCGTGTAAGTGGTCGTCGCCGTCGGGCTCACGCTCGTCGAACCGCTTGCCGATGTGGACGTGAATGTTCCCGGCGTGATCGCAATACTCGTCGCCCCGGTCGTCGCCCAATTCAGCGTGCTGCTGGAACCTGAAGCGATGCTTGTGGGGCTGGCTGTGAACGAGCTGATCGTCGGCGCGGAGCCGTTTCCCGGCGAACTCCCCGAGCCGCAACCCGCCACTCCGGCGCATGCAAATAGAATGAGCGCCGTCGCGCAAAGATACACTCCTGAAGAATGCGGTTCCCGGGAGTTGAGGCTGTTTCTGCAAAACGAACGAGTCGAGTCCATGCGTTCTCCCTTCGTTGCCGATGACAGCGCCATTCTAGCAAACACCGTCAGCCCGTAACCGGCAGATCGGTCTTTCAACCCCGGCTCATCGGTACCCGGAAAAGAAACAAGAATCGAGCATCCGTCCTCCATGGGAAACGCAAGGCTTTGCAGCGGGCTGAACGATCGGTCTTTCTGCATCGGCCGTACAGGGCGCGTTTTAGACTGGAATCATGCCCGGATTCCACCTGGAGCATTTCGGTTGCCGTGCTGCTCGCGCGGATGGCGAGGCGGTGAGCGACCGGCTGCGCGCCGCCGGGTTGGGCGAGCGGCAGCCCGCGGCGGCGGATGTGGTGGATGTCAATACGTGCAGCGTGACGGCGGAGGCC
>JBEKZR010000056.1:0-14000 GCA_049509715.1 Occallatibacter sp.
GTCGCTCACACCCCATTTGAGCCGAAATCTCCGCTTTGGCGACGATACGGCCGCCATCAGGATTGCACCTCATTGCGATGTGCGCTGCAGGCCGCCGTCACCGTCGACGGGAGCACATCACGGCAACCGCACGCTAACGCTTGGCGCAGCGCCGTCATGCGAGTGGCGCGCGGCGATGAATTCGTACACCAGCGGTTCAACGACAAATTCGTCCCGATTTTCGTCGAAGTAGGCGAGCCGCTCGATGGGCAGATCGATCGAGACATCTGTTGATGCGCCGGCCGCGACGCTGACGCGCGTGAATGCTTTCAGCTCGCGCACGGCGCGCTCCACCTGCGAGTTCAATGCGCGTGCGTAGATCTGCACCACGTCGTCGCCATCGCGCGCCCCGGTGTTAGCAACGGTCAGCTTCAGCTTCAATACGTCGCCTTCGCGCATCGCGGTGAAATTGCGATAGGCGAACGATGTGTAGCTCAAGCCGAAGCCGTAGGGGAAGGCCGGTACATGGCCGTCGCGGTCAAGCTTGCGATAGCCGTGCCAGAGATCGTAGACGATCGAAGTGGCGTCCTTGTCAAAGTAGGGAAGATGCGTGGCGTCGATAGGCACGACGAAAGGCAGGCGCCCACTCGGATTGACGCGGCCCGTCAAGACATCGGCAAAGGCGTGGCCGCCCTCTTGCCCTGGATACCACAGCATCAGAATCGCGGCGGCGCGCTCGCGCCAGGCCTCCATGAGAACGGTCGATCCGGCCATCACGGCGACAGCCGTGCGAGAATTCGCCTGCGCCACGGCAAGGATCAGTGTTTCGTCTTCAGGACGAAGCGTGAGCCGGGTCCTGTCGCCGCCGGGCGCGAAGCCGCCGGTGCTGCTCTTGCGCCATTTGTTCATGATCCTGAGAAGATGCGGCAGGTCGCGCAGGCGAGGCCGAGGGAAGAACTTCTTGACAGCGTCGTTGCCGGGCGAGACAAACTCGCCTTCGTCAGCGTGTGTATACCCGGCGACCACGATCGCGGCGTCGCAGCCGGCAGCCAGAGCCGCGGCCTTGGTTGCATCCGAGCCGTCGTCGAACAGAACCTCGCATCGATCCGCGAGCGCGGCGCGAAGTCCCTCCAAAGGAGTCACGACATAGTCGGGACTCGTATTCGACGATCCGCCGTCGCCGGTATTGGCAACGGCGGCAAGCCTGCCGATAACCGCCAGGCGCTTTAGGTTCACAAGCGGCAACAGCCCGTCGTTCTTAAGCAGAACGATCGACTTCGCCGCCGCCTCGCGGGCCAGCGCAGCGTGGACCTTCTTGTCGATCGCCGATTCAGGTCTTGCGGTGAATTCGAGTTGCGTCGTGAGAATTCGGAGCACGGCGTCGTCCACGCGTTCGATCGAAACTTTGCCTTCGCGGACCCACCGCTTAAGGTTGTTAGCGATCTGGTTGCGAAACGGCATCTCCACGTCTTGACCAGCCCGCAGAGCCTTGGCCCCATCGCGCAGGCCGAAGATGAAGTCGGTGATTACATAGCCATGAAATCCCCAGCGTTTCTTGAGAATGCCGGTGAGCAACGCCTCGTTCTCGCCGCAGTACTCTCCGTTGACCGAGTTGTAGGCGCTCATGATGCACGCCACACCCGCATCCACGCACCGCCGGAAGTGCAGCAGATAGATCTCGTGCAAGGCGCGTGCGCTAACCTTCACGTCGACGCGAAAGCGCGCATTCTCCATCGAATTCAGTGCGAAGTGCTTGGCGCAAGCCATGGCATAACGCTGCACGCCGCGCACGGCTGCGGCGCCCAGGCATGCCAGATGCTCAGGGTCCTCTCCGTAGGTCTCCTGCGCGCGGCCCCAGGCTGGGTGGCGCGGGAGATTGATGCAGACGCCGCCGAAGAGATTGCCGCCCAACGCGCGCACCTCACGGCCGATCGCCTCGCCGATTCTTTCTTCCAGATCGGCATCGAAGGTTGCGCCGCGAGCCATGGAAACGGGGAACGTCGTCGCGCCGCGCATCACCACGCCGCGGGGTCCATCCAGGAACTTCAGTCCTTCAATTCCGAGGCGCTGGACGATGCCCGCATCCCAGGGGTGGGCGCCGTAGCCTCCGATCATCATGTCGGCAATGCCGGCGTAGAACGCCTTCGATCCGGATAACACGCTTGCCTTTTCGGCCAAGGTGAGTTGGGATAACAGCTCGCGAGCGCGCTCAGCGGTGGGTCGGAGTTGGGCCATGGACATTGGAATCGAGTTCCCTCTGATGAATCATGCGTTTCTTAGAATCCTGCAGTCCCTGTCGGCTGTTCTTTCGCACCGAAGACTACGGGGATCGCAATCGATGACGCAGAAAGGCAAGGTCCTGTAGCGCGGCCTGCCCGGTAATCTGTTCAAGAGTGTGCCTTAGCGTAGGACATAGCCAGTCACAAAACGAATTCCACCTTGATCATGATGATGGATCTAATTTACTCCATGGAGATCGCTGTCCGCCGTGGACAATGGCGTCCTGAACGCATCTCGAGTATCACCGCCAAACCGGAAACTGCGCCGCCAGATCCTCTATTGAGCCTTTTCCGGCACGGCCTTTGCGTCCTTTAGCTGCTGCGCCTCCACGTGGAATTGCTTGAAGTCGTAGTCGCGCTCGGTGGCGTGTTGACGAACCCCCTTGAACAGCAGAACGCGGGCATGGAGGCTTCCCTCGCCCCCCGTGGGGAGCCATATCTCGCCGTTCACCAGTTCCTGATCGAAGCTGGCTCTGGAGCCTTTTTCGATGCGCGCCAGTAGGCCGCCGTCGACGTTGAAGTTGTCTATGAAGCTGACCTCAAGGTGCGCAACCTCGCGATCGGCCTCATCCACCCATATCGTGCCTTGCAGCTTCTTTGAGGCGTCTTCGGCCAGGCCATGGGTTTTGGCGTCCTTGCGCCCGATAAAGTCGAAGACGATGGCCGGACGGCCGCGATAGTTCTCCCGCCGGGGGTTGTGCACGTCCATGAGGTCCAGCAGGCGGCTCACGCTGATGGCCTGCCCCTGCAGCGGCTGACCGGACGGGATTGTCTCCGCCTTCTCCACCAGCTTGGTCACCCGCTCGCTCTCTTTCTGCTGTTCATCGCCGCTCAGCGGCTGGCCGTCCTTCTTCACCAGGCGTTCGATCACGTGGCTGTTGACGAAGAACACCTCGAACTCCTTGGTCTCCGTCTTTTTTACCTGGCCGTTGGCGTCCATTTCCTGGACCGTCTGCAGGGAGCTGTAGGTGTAGTTCTCGCGCACCTTATCGAGCTGCTTCTGGTGTTCCTGAACCTCGCGCATGAGTTGGTGAATCTCGGGCAGCGGCGGATTGGCCGCCGGCTGGGCTTGTGCCGGCGGCCCCGTCAGCAGTGACGGCAGAAAACCGGCGAGACAGAAAATGCGTAAAGCGTGCATGAAGGCATTTCCTCGGACTGCGCTAGCCTGAGCGTGAGCCAGGGCGCTGCATATTGGACCGGGAGGGCCGGAAAAAGTTACGCTGGAACCGGGGCGCCCTCCACGGCGATTCCCAACCTTGCCTGATCATGTTATACCGGAGGCCAGACGACCGGTGTCAGGCCGGGCGCATCTAACCGGAAAAGGCTGCCCCCACGGCCGGGTCAAGGAGAACTATGATCGGACTGCTGCTTCAATGGCTGTTGTATGCGATTGCCCTGCTGGTGGTTTCCAGAATCGTGCCCGGCTTCGTCGTGAACGGGCTGTGGCCCGCGCTGATCGCTGCGCTGGTGATTGGCCTGCTGAACGCCACGCTTGGCTTTTTCCTCAAGGTCATCACGTTTCCCCTCAGCATCCTCACCTTGGGAATCTTTCTGCTGGTCATCAACGGGCTGATGATCCTGCTGGCCTCGAGCATCGTGCGCGGCTTCCATGTGCGCGGCTTCGGAGCGGCATTCTGGGGCGCTGTGGTCCTGGCCCTGCTGGGCATGCTGATCCGCGCGGTCACCAAGCACGCGTAAACGGGTGGGTGCAACTTGCCCGCAACCCGCTCGATGCGCGGAGCGAGCGAGCCAATCAGCCCGCTCCCGCTACAATGTCGTACTTCGCCGAAGTTGTCTCAACTCGTATCGTCTGAACGGTACTCTTATCGTAAATGCAACCGGAGGAAGTTGTAGAACGTCGGATGACTGTTAAGCAGTCTGAAGCGAAGAAACATTTCTAGAACGGGATGTCATCATCTGTGATTTCAGCTATTGCTGAAGCCTCAAGGAGCGGAGTGCCGTCATTGAGGACGATGGCTGGATTAGCAGGATTGGTCATACCCTGGAGTGCCTCGACAAGGAGAACCTGCCAGTTACTTGGGAACTGTTTTACGTTAGTTATCGTAGCGTCACGAATTTCCGTATCTCCGGACTCTATCGCGCTAGCGATGGCTCTAACTGCGCGCTTAATATCTCCTTCCTCCGTCAGAATCTCCGGTAGACGAGCAAAGAAGTATGAAGCAACATATTTCCTGTCATCTCGGTCGGTGTCCTCCAATTTGGTAACCAATACGCTGGCAAAACTCGACCGAAGAGCAAAACGGCCACCAAACCTAGCGGACCACGTGCCTAATACTCCAGTCACCTTGCCAGTTGACAAGATTTCACCATGCTCAACATCACGAATCAGCTTGTTTTCAATACGTAGGCGGGGTACCTCCGCAAGTTTCGGCCACAATTCTGGAGTGAGCATCTGAAGCGCACTGCGAATGTGCGAAGCATCTTGTGTCGTTCTTAGTTCCTCAGAGACAGCACTGAGGTATTCTGCCAACTGAATGTCGCTAAGGAGCGATAGCAGGGTCGAAATAAGAAAGCGAAGCTTGCGTAATTCCCTGCCAGCTCGTTGGCTAAAGAGAGCGCCAATCGCATCACCTCGCCGATTCGCTGGTATCTCCGCAACGAGGATTTCTGCATACCGTTGGGATTCAACAAAGTCTGGATCCGAAATGCTTTCAAAAAACGTTTCAATAGTAAATGACTCCTTCGAGGCGTTAAGTATTGTCAACAGATAGTTTAAGAAATGGATGATGGCGTCTGCGTCCGACTTCGAATCGGTGTAAGGTTCATGACTTCGAGGATTGCGTATGGCAAGATATGTGCCACGCAATATCTGTTCAATACCTCTCTGCACGTTCTTCTCTGATTCGGACTGAAACGAGTTGACGCGAAGTTTCGGGCTCTCGCCTCCGAGTGCCTGGCCGACCAGTGTTGCGCCGTCGCCATCAACGCCTGATCTGTCGCGCAGAAGCACGGTTATCTGGTGCATCGCTTCCAGAATCGCATGAGTGAAATTACCAGCCTCATATGGGCTCGCGATTGCTTCCCAGAGTTCATTGGAGATTTGCGTTTGTAGATTCATTTCACTCGGCGCTCCTATCGTTAAGGTTAGGCCGAATACTCATGGGGCCATAGGCAGGGATTGTACCACCTTGCAGGGACGAGGATATTGGAACTTTGAGGCCGTGACTCGATAGGGCTATCAGCTTGCCACCCGCATCTCTTCCCGAACAATCCGCCGCAGCGTCTCCTCCAGCTTGGGCGCTTTGCCTTCCACGTGCTGCCGCAGCGCTTCGTTGATCAGCGTCTGATAGCCCGTCGCCCCGCCCGACGCCTCGGCCTCTTTCAGGAAGTGATCCACCAGGTCTTCATCCAGGCGAATCGTGATGCGCGTCTTGCCGCGCGGCTCCGGCTTCGGAGCAACAATCCGTCCTCGCGTCCCTCGGCTGAAATCGTATCTCTGCTTCATCTGGATTCCTCGTATTGGCTGCGCTCATGCGCTTCCGCCGGTCGCGCGGAGAGAATGCGGATCTTCTCGCCGCGATAGCTATAGACAACGACCAGAACCCTACCCTTCACGCCCGTACCCATCGACACGAACCGCTGCTCGTCCGGGTCCGACTCCTCGTCCGTGATCGTAATCGCGTAATCGTCCTCGAACACGGCCAGCGATTCTGAAAAGCGGACTCCATGTTTCCTGAAATTGGTCTCCGCCTTCCCGAGATCCCAGTCGAAGTCCATGCTGTCCTCATTATATGCACAAATTGTACATACTGCAAAGCGCCGCTTGTCGCTGGTCTTCGGCGCCTGAACGCTTATGGCAGGGTCGTCTCAGGTCAATTCTGGGGTGATGCCGCCGCAGGCGCGGCTGCCTGAGCCGGGGCCTGAACGGCGGCCTTGCCGGCTGCGCTGGTGTGCGCGCGCCGCTTCGGCTTTTGCGCGGTCCCTGCGGGCGTCTTGGCCGGAGCCGGTTTTGCCGTCGCCGGATTCGCCACCACCGGTCCATTGAGGGTATTCGGCGTGCGCATGGCCCCGGCGCCCGAAAAGCCTCCGGGAGCGGCCACCCGCGGCGGCATGGCGATCACCTTGGCCGGATGCGACTGCTGGACGCGCGAATAAACGCCCCATCCGCCGCCCACCACGGCCAACACGATGGCTGCCGCCGCGGCGCCGCGCATCCACTCGCTTCCCGGTCGCAACACGGTCGGCCAAGCCAGAATGCGGGCCGTTCGCGGAGCGGAAAGACGGCTCAAGCGCAGGCCCGCCTGCACGCGATCCTCCAGCCCTTCGGGCGCGGGAAGATGCGCAATCAGCCGCAGAGTCTCCTCCGCGGAGCCCATCCCGGAATTGAAACCGTTCGAAAAACCGTCGTGATCTGGGTCTTTCATCGCAATCTCCTTGCGTAATTCAGCAACTGTTCACTTCTTCACTTCTTCACTTTCTCTCGTGATTCAGCAGCCCGGCCATCAGGTTCCGCGCGCGAAAAAGCCGCGACCGCACGCTGGACTCGGTAATTCCCAGCACCGCCGCGATCTCCACGCTCGTCAGCTCCTCGAAGGCCGAAAGCATGAGTACCTGGCGCTCTTTGGCGGGCAGTTGCTCCACGCAGGCCAGCACATGAGCGTGGTGCTGGGCGGCGGAGGCGATCTGCTCGGCGGTCAATCCGTCCGACGGCAGCACGCGCGCCAGTTCGGCCACATCATCGGTCTCCGGCCGGGTCTTGGCCCTGCGCTTGCGGTCCAGCACGATGTTCCAGACAATGCGGATCAGCCACACCCGCTGGTCGCGCACTTCGCCCAGCGTCTCGCGGTGGCGCAGCACGCGCACAAACGCCTCCTGCACGGCGTCTTAGGCATCGGCGGGATTACGCAGAACGGAGAAGGCCACGCGGTAGAGCGTGCCCGCGTACTGGCTCACCAGGGCCGCAAGCGTCGCCTCTTCCGCCCCGGCGCGTTCAGTCCGGTCGCGGGCTCTATCGTCCACAGCGCTGTTTGGAATCTCCATCCAACCTGCGAATACTGCCTGGCTGGCGCTCATATCTCACCAGACGCAGGCGCAGAGGAAAATGCTCAGGCGCCGGAGGCCCCGCAACGCGCCGTGAAACCTGCCCGCCCGCGGCTTGCGCCTTCCGCCCGTCCTACTGCTTGCCGCCCAGCTTTTGCGTGGCGATCTGCCCGGCGGCGCCATCCTTGTCGGCGTCCTTCACCTTGGCCCACAGCTTGCGGGCCTGGTCCTGCTTGCCCTCCGCCGCATACAGGTCGGCCAGGTCAAGCTGCGCCACGCCGGCTGACACCGTCTCCGACGGCTTGGCGGCCAGCCCGTTATAAAGATCGATGGCCTGGGCGTCGCGCCCGGTCTGGTGATAGAGCCCCGCCAGCGCCAGCTTGGCCAGGTTTTGCAGGTTGCGGTCCCACGAACCCGCTGCCACCTTCAACTCCGTCTCGGCAGCGGCTGTCTGGCCCAGCTCCCGGTCGGTAATTCCAGTAAAGTAGTGGGCCTTGGCGCCCTCCGGCAGCCAGCCATACTGCTTCGCCACCGCAGCAAACTGCTCATTGGCGGCCTTCGATCGCTCTTCCGCGGTCGCGTAAACGCCCTTTTCCGCCGGCGCGCCCGGCTGAGCCAGGGGCGCATCGTAAACGTCCAGAGCGGCGCCCAACGCACTGTCTGCGGCGGTCGAGCGCATGCTCCAATAAATCAGCGCGCCGATGCACAGCACCAGAACGGCTGCGCCGCCGACGATCCAGCGCATGACGTCGGAGCGGTGTTCGCTCATCCAACTCATGCTGCTGGCGGTGGCCTGGGCAAACTTATCCTTCTTCAGGGCGTGACGGGTTCGAGTATCCACGGGCTCTCTTCTTGTCCTTCGTCTCTAAACTTGCAGGCGGATCCCTGCGGCCCGCGCGGTTTGAAGCGCCGCGGCCGCTGCAACCCTATTAGTCTATCAGCGCTCGGAGAGCAGCGTCCAACCGGGTGCCGCCCTTGCCCTTCCCATCCCGCAACGTTAGCCTATCAACATGTACGAGGACTTCCACGTCGCCGACCGCTGGAGCGGCGAGGACCTGCACTGCCGCTGGAAGGGCACGATAGTCGCCATCGCCACCCGCCACGCCGACGCCGTCGATCTCCGCTTCGACGTCAACGGCCGCCCCCTCTGGATCGCCCTGCCCCTCGACGCCTGGACCCAACACAAGCAGCGTTCCGGCAAGGTCATCACCGACCAGCTCGCCGCCCAGATCGCCGGCCGCTTCCTCAGGCAACTCATCCAGGAAGGCTTCGACTCCCGCCGCGAAATCTACACCATGACCGTCCCTCAAGTCCTCTCCCACCTCGACGCCGTCGTCGCCGAAGCCAAGGCCCAGGGCTCCATCCCCACCCTCCCCGTCATCACCTGATTCCCGGGGGGAGGCAGCAGGGGTCAGGGGTCAGGAAACCCCGCCGCAAGTTGTCGCTTTGAAAGGGCACGGCTTTAGCCGTGCCACTAATTCACCCCACCCATCCTTGAAAATCAATCAGTGCGGCGCAAGCCGCGTACAAATCCTCGTCGCGACCCTACCCTTTGGCTATTGCTCTCCTGAGCGCCGCTTCAATCTTTGAGCCCCGCCGTGCAAAAGGGAGCGCAGCAAACATCTCCTCGGCCAGTTCATCATTAGTCCGGAGCTTACCGTCAGATCTCACCCACCGGAGAAGAGTCTGCAACTCCCACGGCGTGTATTCGGCGATGGAGGCTCGTTGGGGAATCGGCGCATGTGCTGGAGTGCGTCGGGTCGGAGGCGCTTCTATAGGTCCAGTATTCGGTTCCTCAGTGCGGATCCTCAACGGCGTCGGACGCGCCGTCTTCTCCTTGTCGGAAAGTTCCACGGCACTTTTAAAGGCCTGAACGGCGCGCTTGATCTCCTCATCCTTCCTCATAAACCAGTCAGTTGACCAGATGCGATGGAATCTCCAGCCGAGGTTTTCCAGTTGTTGCTGGCGCAGCCGGTCACGGTCACGGGCAGTGTAGCTAGAGTGGTAGGTAGCGCCATCGCACTCAATAGCGAGAACGAATTTGCCTGGCTTGCGTGGATGGCAAGCGGCCAAGTCGATTCGGAACTTTGAAGACCCTAGCTGAGGAACCAGCCCGACACCTTGAGACGTTAGGGTGTCGTACACTTCAGCCTCAAAGTCATTCATTGGTTCGTTGGTCAATTCTCCATGAAAGAGATATGTCCCGCCGGAACTTGCGTACTCGATGTAATTCTTCAGGAATTCCAGGCCAGTGCCGGGTCGCACCTGGGTACTGTTTATGTCGGAATGGAGGAATGAAGAAACGACGATCATCCGCTCCCTAGCTCTCGTGACAGCAACATTGAGCCGACGACGGCCACCAGCCGATAAGATGGGGCCGAAACGCAACGGAAGGTTCCCAGCGCGGTCCTTTCCATAGCCAACAGAGAGAATAATGACATCGCGTTCATCGCCCTGAACCCGCTCCAGATTCTTGACGAAGAACCGCTCTGATCTTCCGGTGTCAAAGAACTCCGCAAGCTCTGGATACCGTGCCATCTCTGTGTCGAGAACCCCCTGAATACGATTAGCGTGCTTGATACCCATCGTGATGACACCCAACGTCCGGTTCGGCGCTGATCGGGCATGGCTCAATACCAATTCCACGACCTTTTTGACCTCGCCTCCGGAACTCTCCTCTTGGCCATCTCCGCTCGGAATGTAATCGACGAATACGTGAGAGATGGCTTTCCCCCCGCCGGGTCCGGGGAACGTAACGAGGCGATCATCGTAAATGTGATGATTCGAAAACGAAATCAGAGCCTCATCACGACTTCGGTAATGCCAGTTTAGATAGAATCCTTTGACGAAGGGAATCATCATGTCGAGCAAGCTCTCGTAAGCAGTTGCTTCATCATTTTCCTCATCGTCTTCTTCGGCTGAAGCAAAGAATGTGGTGGGAGGCAATTGCTTGTTGTCTCCGGCCACAATCACATGCCTGCCCCGAAGAATGGCTGGTACCGCATCCTCGGCAAGAACCTGGGAGGCCTCGTCAAAGATCACATAATCGAACGTTCCCGTTGTGGTGATGAGTTGGCAGACTGAAAGAGGACTAGCCATCCAGCAGGGGCACACTGCGGTGAGCACGTCCTTAGCCTCTGCAAATATCTTTCGGAGAGGCTTGTGCCTCCTTGATTTCGCCGCCTCACTTCGAATCAAGGTTTCTTGAATCGGAAATTTATTCATCGCGGCAATTGTGTTTTCAGCGTGAATGCGTCGCACTCTCTTCGCAGCGAGTTCAAGCCGCGCTGTGTCGAGCCGTTTGAAGTCTTCTACGTAACCATTGTGAGTTGCGCCTACGAATGCGCGAACGCTCGGGTCATTGATTGCAGCCATATCGAGTGTGGATTTCAGCCAAACGTATCGGAACAACGGTGCCCAATGTTTGGATGGCCGGTTGGAACTCCGAATGTCGTCTAAAAGGCGTTGAGCGCCTAGCGAATAAAGCTCACGTTCGATTTCGCATAACCGGCGCACTCGGTATGGAGTTGTGTTGTCAGATGCAAGCGCTGAAACCTTCTCAATCACTTCAGAGATTTCAATGGCGCCCCAATTTGACTTGCAAATTGTCTTCAGGGCAGCGAGGTCCACCTTGACTTTCTGGCGGGCCCTCTCGCAGGCCGCTGTGTCTTGTATTGCCCGTGGAGTTGCTCCAGGCATGCACCACCTCTGCCACAGAGACCACGCCGTGGCCGTCCCTGCGAGTTCTTCTCGGATGATCTTGCCCCGGGCGCGAACGCCGTTCCTGAACGCAACCGCTCTTAGGTGGGCGCTCTTGTATTCCTTACTAGTGAGCCGGTACCAAACGCCCTTCAGGCCTTGACCGTGTCCTGGAGTCAGGGACGAAACCAATTGTCCTGACTCTTGGAAAACATCTGGCTGGTACGAAGCCAGAATGAGGTTCGCATCCCCGAGCAACATCAGAACGTCGTCCACTTGCGCGAACGTCTTGGGGAGGCGGAGTCCCGCCGACTGGCAGAGTTGCTCCAGGGAAGCCTTCAGGTCGGGGAGTTCTTCATACGCTAATCGAAAGGCAAGATCGACTGCGCTCTGAGTGGCTTGTCCGTCATGCAACTCGACTCCGCACCACGGGGATGGGTCGGTACGATTGAAAAGAGTCTCGAATCCCGCCGCCTCAGCCAGTAGATCAAGTATGCGCTTCGATCTCTCGGGAGTGATCTCTAACAGGTCGGGTCCCCGCCATCGCAACGGCGAAGTTAAATTGGAAGGCAAACGCAACAGAGCGCCCTGCATTGAATACACAGTTTGCTGGGTCGGCGCGAATGTCTTGTGCATCCTTGCATCGTGTTGATTGAGCTTGACTCTCCTATCCGAGAATTGTGCGTGGACCTCTTCGGTGAGCGGTTTTGTAGCCTCCCGCACGGTGTTGAGTGTCCGTGCTACGCGATCCATGACTTTCTTTGGAGTCTGTTCAGCTCCATGAAGGTCGATCGCTAAATGATCTAGGCCAACATCCGTTAGTCTTTTCATCACGACCTCCAAGGCTGCGCGTTTTTCAGCAACGAATAAGACCTTCTTCCCGTTGGCGGTGAGCGTAGCAATAAGGTTCGCGATCGTCTGGCTTTTCCCGGTTCCCGGCGGCCCATGAACAACAGCACTTTGACCAGAAGCGATCCCAGCTATTGCACACTGCTGGCTTGAGTCTGCTTCCAGAACAGCGAATTCATTATCAGGGGGGACCGCATCGAGAATTGCCGGATCCACTTCGATTTGCCTACTGCCAAGATTCCTGCGTGCGGTTGCATCACCAGCGATTGCTGCCACAATCTCGTTAGCCAGAAGTTCATCTCTTCGCTTTTCAAGGTCTCGTACCATCGCCAGCTTCTGAAACGAGAAATTGCCGACAACAGCAAACTGCTCCGCCTTGAACCCTGGTACTTTTCCTGCTACCGCATTCAATTCATCCAGGACCGCGTCAAGGTCAGCAGCGGCCTGATCCTCGGCAATTCCTTGGAACTCAGAATCGAGGAAAGGCGAAAAACGGCCACGGAGTTCGTCCGCCGATATTGAGACGTTTAGCTCTTTGTTCAGAATGTGTAAGAGAACCGGATTCACTTCTGGCTCTCCGCCGATCTCGATTTCGGTGGCTCGAATGTCTTGTCCCTTGAGCTTCAGAGAAATGGGAATGAGGAGAGCAGGAGCAACAGGGTCACGGCCTCCGTCGTCTGATGTCCAGGTACACTTTCCCAATGCGAGGTAAAGGGTCGATAGGCCCTTTTCTTCCAGGTTTTCCAGCCCCTTACGCGAAATTGCTCGGAGACAGTTGATGTTGGCTGGTTCGCTTAGGAAAAAATCGATAACGGGCACCGATTTGCCGACGCGCAAGAACTCCATAAGCTCGGAGCTGACCGGGACTTCCAGCGTCCCACTCACTAAGGGCCTGTAATAGAGCAGATTGTTCCGGCGGGACAGGTCGATCAGCCGGTTAGTCCAGCCGACTCGTGCAGCGTCGACAAGATTCTCACGCAAGAGAGTCTCAGCAGTCGGGATGGCGTTACGCGCTGTTCCCATAGTGTTTGAGATACCAATATAGCCGGGCACCCCAGGCCTCGTCCGCCGCGACGGAAGAACTCGGATCGCGCGAACCCCTCCAAGCCTCGGATTACCCCCGACAACCGCCCCTCCATTGACCGACTCGATGACGCTCCGGAGCACCCCGGCCCGGGAACCGGAGCCCTGGACAGAACGGCAATATGTACACGAAATATGTATAGATTGGGCCGCAAAATGCGCGCAAAAAGGGGTCAAAAACAGGCAAAAACGACCTTATTTCTCCTTGTTTTGCTCAAATCGGAAGACTTCCAGGGCGGCTTTCCACCGTCTTATGTCTGGCTGCCAACCGACTTTCTTGCAAATTGGTAGGCGATCGGGCTGTTTGTCGGCCTACGGGCCGACGAATCAGTCCGCCCACAGGCAGACTTTTCAACTTCCACCTATCCACTGATCACTGTCCCCTGCCCCTGTTCCTAGTCCCTAGTCCCTCAGTCCCTGTTCCCTGTCCACTAGCCCCTGTCCACTGCTTATGGCACAATGGATTATTGACTCTTTTTTGATTTTTCTTTCACACGGAAGGATTTCTGTCCATGGCGAATTTCTCGTTAGAGGAGACGCTTGGAGCCCTGGCGTCTGGGCCCCAGGTGTATGCGAACACGCAGGTTGTCGAACTGATTGAGAGCGCGATCAAGCGCGGCGAAGCCCGCCTGGCCTCCAATGGAGCCCTGGTGGCGACCACCGCCCCGCGAACCGGCCGCAGTCCCAAAGACAAATTCACCGTGGACGACGCCACGACGCACACCCTGGTCCACTGGGGAAAAGTGAACCAGCCCTTCGCCCCGGAGCGCTTTGAGGCCCTGCTGGAGCGGGTTCTTGAGTACCTGCGCTCGCGCGAACTCTTCGTCCAGGACCTCTACAGCGGCGCCGACCCCGCCTACCGCCTACCCATCCGCGTCATCTCCGAGTACGCCTGGCACGCCCTCTTTGTGCGCCAGCTCTTCGTCCGCCCGGAAGCCGCTGAATTGGCGGCCCATGCGCCCGAGTTCACCGTCATCGCCGCGCCCGAGTTCGAGGCTGTCCCGGAGCGCGACGGCACCCGCTCCGGCGCCTTCATCCTGGCCGATTTCACCCGCAAAATCATCCTCATCGGCGGCACCAAGTATGCCGGCGAGATTAAGAAGTCCATCT